>CABSNH010000104.1 GCA_902478985.1 uncultured Collinsella sp. | reverse complement strand
GGCATCATGGCGGCCGCCGCGCTGACGGGCCACACCGTCGACCGTGCCGAGCTCGTCCGCATTGCCACCGAGGTCGAGGGCCATCCCGATAACGTCGCCCCCGCCATCCTGGGCGGCGCCGTCTGCTCCTTTACGCCGACCGATTCGCTCCCCCAGTGCCTGCGCTACGAGGTGAGCGATCGCTTGCGTTTTATTACCGTGATTCCGCCCTACGAGGTGCATACGAGCGAGGCGCGCAAGGTTGTGCCGCAAGAGATTCCACTCTCCACCGCCGTATGGCAAATGGGCCGCATCGCCGGCATGACGCGCGGCCTGGAGACCGGCGACCTTGACCTGATTGCCGCCGCCAACGACGACCGCATCCAGGAGCCCTATCGCCGCCGCCTCATCCCCGACTACAACGCCGTGCGCGACACCTGCCTTAACGGCGGCGCTAAGACCATCTGGATCAGTGGCTCCGGCTCGACCCTCATGGCCGTGACTGACGACACCATCGTGGCAAAGTTCCTGCAGGTCAAGCTGCGCGAGCAGTTCCCCAAATGTGAGACGCATATTCTAACGTGCGACACGGAAGGCGCTCAAATCGAGTACCTGTAGCGCCCTGCCTCATTGCTCTCACCGGTCCCTTTGGGGCTTCCCCTAAAAACGTCCTCGATCATGAATTGCCCCGTCGTGCGCTTCGCGCGACGGGGCAATTCGATCTGCGGATTGTTTTCAGGGGAAGCCCCAAAGGGGCCTGCACAGCCTCGCCAGGATAGTCGCATTCGCTGATTTAACCTTGCGTTCCTTCGGAACTTCGAATGGCAGGCCTCGTGCTGCGGAATGTTTTTAAGGGGATGCCCCCGGGTGGCCCTATGGCAACGTAGCTAGCGATGTCTACAGGGACCCACGCTTTGAAAGGGCGCCGGGCTGAAATTATGGCTTTTTATTGATAGGGGCTCTTGCTAGGTTGGGGCACTTATTAGAGGCAAGCCTCGGCGATGCGCTTTTTGAGTTCGTCGATGCCGGTGCCGGTTTGGGAGCTTGTGATGATTACGTTCTCGGCCGGGACGTTGAGCTGCTTTTTGATGGCTGCTGCCTGGCGGGCCTGCTGGGTGCGGCTGAGCTTGTCAGCCTTGGTGAGGCAGACGATAAAGTTGAACTCGTTGCCCTGCAGGTAGTCGATCATGTCATGGTCGAGCTTACTCGGGTCGTGACGAATATCCACCAGCGACACGACCAGGTTAAAGCTGCGCTCCGAGTCGAAGAAGTCGCCGATAAGTTCTGCCCAGCGGTCACGCTCGGCCTTGGAACGGCGGGCGAAACCGTAGCCCGGCAGGTCGACGAAGTGCACGTCGTCAGCCTCAAAGAAGTTGATGTTGCTCGTCTTGCCCGGTGTGCTCGAAACCTTGACGAGGTTCTTGCGGCCAAAAAGCTTGTTCATGATCGACGACTTGCCCACGTTGGAGCGGCCGACGAAGCTCACCTCGGGGCAGGTGGACTCGGGAATCTGCGAAACCTTGCCATAGCTGGCAACGAACTTGGCAAGCTGGTAGTTAATGGAATCGGCCATGGACACTCCTTGGTCGTAGGTTCTTACAAAAAAAGCGCGCTAATAGATAGCAGCGATACGGCGAACGATATCGAGCGTAATGCCACTCGCGGTGCGGGCATACTCGAACAGGTCGAACTCGCGGTCGCAAATCGCATCGTACGCCTCGTCACAATTATCGCTGATAGCGCGCAGCACCAGGCAATCGACACCATTTTTGGTTGCGACGTGGGCAATTGCCGCGCCCTCCATGCCGACACAATCGGCATGCGTCGCCTCGATAGCGTCATTGCGCATGGCGGCGCCCGTCACAAAGCGGTTACCCGTGGCAATCGTGCCGACCAGAAATTGTTTGGCTCCCTCGTTCGAAGCGGCTGCATTTGTCGAAGCATCAACAAACCCACACTCAGCAAGCACATCGGCAGCAATATCGACCAGCGCAGGCGTCGAGCCAAACTCCTCGAGCCCCGGTGCAGATTCGGCGATAAGCGCGGTATCGGTATCCAGATAGCGCAGGCATTTGCCGATGACCACGTCGTCGATATGGAGCTTGGGGTTCAAACCGCCCGCGATACCCGAAAGCACAACTGCCTGTGGAGCATACTTGCTAATGAGGTGCTGTGTTGCGGCGGCAGCGTTTACCGTGCCCATACCCGCCGTCGTGGCGACAATCGACAGGCCGTCGAGCTCACCGCTCACAACGGTCAAGCCTGCCTCCTGTGCCTCGCAAACGTTACTCAGCTCTTCCTTAATCTGCATGATCTCTTTTTCGAGTGCGCCGATAATCGCGATGGTAGCCATGCCATTCCCCAAACCTATACGAAATTCTCAACCACGGTATGGTACCAGCATTTTGTTTGACCTCGTCAAACGAACACGCTAGGCCAGTGCAGCTCGCGTATCAAACAGAGCCTTTGCAATCGCAGCCGTAACCTCGCTCGAGCGGTCGCTCCACGGCATCGATGTCATGACGCTCATGACATAGGTACGGCCATTGATGTCGATAAGGCCCGCATCGCATGTCGAATAGCAACCATCCTCGCTAATCCAGCCTGCCTTGTTGCGCACCAAGGCTTGGTCGTCCGCAATGCCATCACGGATAAATGAGCGCGATGTTGATGACAGCAGTTCAGATAACCACTGGGAGGTCTCACTGCCCCTGCTCAAATACTCATTCATCTCGCGCCACAACTTGGCCGAGGTGCGCGGGCAATAAGTGGGAAAATCACTCATCGGATCGAGTGCGGTATCGTAATCGATGCCAAGACCGACAATCCAATCCTCGTAACCGACACGGTCAAACGCCGCGCGTAACGCAATAAACGAATCGTTGTCCGAATTAACGACCGAGGCCTCGATGAGTTCGCGAACCGTCAGCCAGCCCATACTGTAGCCGCCATAGGTGCCCAGAGTATCATCGAGCGATACTTGCCCTGTCTCGACCAGGGATTCACAGACGTAGAGCACATAGAGCGCCTTATAACTACTCGCACCGTAAACCTCGACATCGGCGTTATACGTCACGCCCTTGCCGCTCGACAAATCGTAAAACACCACGCCCACATCGCCCAATTCCTGGGCCTGATCAAGGGCATCTTGGAGCGCGGCGAGGCTCCCATCCTCCAGGGCGGGGATCTGGTCATCAACCAGTGAGAAGGTCTGCACGGTATCGCCTGAGGGAATATCGTTAAAGTCCGCCTTCGAAAGCCTCGTCTTAAGGCTCGCTGTCGACAGGGTTTGACTTGCGGTGGCTTTAGATTCAGAGACCTTTTTGTTTTGCGTCTGTACCGTTGACGCATCTGAGTGTGCCATTCGCTCCGACGCGTAGGTTTTGGCGGTAATTCCGAGGATAATAACCGCCAACGTTAGCATCCCAACGGCGGCAATCTTCGTCACGCGGGTGCGAACGTCAGCGAGGCCACGCGAAGGCGTGCCCTTCGTCTCATATCTGCTGCCATGCTGCGGCACATACTCGTCCCGCGATGCGTTGTTTCGCACGTGGTCTCCTGACTGCTACCGTTTATATACGAGCAGCATAATACCGAGCAGGCATTTCTTTCCAAAGATATTCAGCAGCGTTTAAGGTGTCTTTAAAGAAACCACAAGCGTATTTATCCAAATGGCACGATTCTGTTGCGCATCTCTGTCCAAAACGCAGTTGCGGTGAAATAGTTCCTGTTTGGGCGGCATAAGCCGAAAAACAAGAACTATTCCACCGCAATTTGACGGGGCTCTTTAGCAATCAACTAGGTGCCCGGGGCACTCATTTAAGTCTGTCCCCAATGAGTGCCTGAAAATGGCTCGCTAGCCGATGGCGTTTTTGAGTTCCGCGCGGCGCTTTTTCATGCCCATCATGACGGCGTTGCGCAGCTCGGGCATGCGCGTGGTATCCATCTGTGGAACGCCCTCGAGCTTATAGGGAATGCCCAATTGCTCGTACTTGACGACACCCATCGTGTGATACGGCAACATCTCCAGGCCGACCACGTTGTGCCACGGGGCGATTAGACGACCGAGCGCCTCGCACTCCTCCACCGTATCGGTGATACCCGGCACCACCACATGGCGAATAACAACCTTAATCTTGCGACGCGCGAGCTCATCACCAAACGCCAGGATGCGTGCGGGATCGCAACCGGTCAGCTTTTTATGCTCGACGGGATCGGCGTGTTTAATGTCGAGCAGCACCATATCGGTCTCGTTGAGTACGGCATCGAACTTCTCGGGATGCGCGGGATCGAACGCATAGCCGCAGCTATCCAAGCAGGTATGCACGCGACCATCGGGGTTATTGTGCATGGCGCGGAACAGGTCGGCTAAAAACGCGGGCTGCAGGAGCGGCTCGCCGCCGGACACCGTAATACCGCCGCTGCGGTAAAACTCATGGTTGCTCTGGAACTCGTCCATCAGGTGCTCGACGGTCACCATGGTGCCGCCGTTAACCGACCAGGTGTCTGGGTTGTGGCAATACGCACAGCGCATGGGGCAGCCCTGAACAAACACCACAAAGCGGATGCCGGGTCCATCGACCGTTCCCATCGTCTCAATCGAATGCACGCGGCCCAGGGCAAACGCGGAGTCCTCAGGACGAGCGTCCACACCCTCGAGCGTCATCTCAGCCATTCCCGCTACCTTGCCTCTCATTGGTTTTAGCTACATAAATGCCAGAGTCATTCTAGCCTATATGCTTGATGGCGAAACGGTTTAGCGGTCAATTGGATTGTCCTATTTGGCCCCATGCAAAAGCGACGGGAAGGTTGTCGCAACCCGCCCGCCGTCAAGGCAATAGAAATCGATAGACGCCAGGCTTTACGCCTTGAGCGTGAGCACCGCGCCGAAGGCGGTCGGGCCGCAATGGCTCGAGATGACGCCGCCAACCTGAGTCCAGGTAATATCCTTAAAGCCCAGGTCATGCGCATAGACCTCCATGTCGTCGCGCAGCTCCTGGGAAAGGCCCACCGAATACGCCAGGCCAATGTGCGAGTAGTCGATCTCGCCCTTCGCAACCATGTGGTCAATAAAGGCACGGGCGCATTTGAGCATAGAGCCGCGGAACTTCTTGGTCGCCACAAACTTGCCGCCCGTCACCTCAATGCAGGGCTTAATCTTGAGCAGGTGGGCGCCAAGGAATGCCACGTTGGACAGACGACCGCCCGCCTTAAGGAAGGCTAGGTCGGTAGGAACAAAACCCAGAAGCACACGGTCCATGACGGAGTTCGTAAATGCAAAAATCTCGTCGACGGTGGCATCGGGGTGAGCCTCGATGTATTTGGCGGTCTCGACGACAATGAGCGACTGACCCACCGAGACAAAACGCGTGTCCATGGAGAACACGTAGTCGCGGCCCTTAGCTGCAATCTTGGAGGACTGATGCGAGCAGGTCGTGGCCTCGGAGTACGCAAGATGCAGAATGGTCGCATCGGGCTGCTCGGCATGGATACGGTCGTACACGTGAGCAAAATCCGCAGGCGCGCAGCCACTGGTCTTGGGCATAACGCCAAACTCGTTGCAGCGCGAATAAATCTCGAGCGGATCGATCGAGCCGTCCTCGACGGTCTCGTCACCAATCGTGACATGCATAGGCACGCGCACGATACCGTAGCGTTCGCAGAGCTCCGGCGTCACATCCGACCCAGACTCAACCACGATTACGTACTTGCCCATTATTATCACGACCCATCTCAACGTTGGTTTTTCAATACATGACACGCACCGCCGCACTGTTGCACAACAGCATCCAAGCACCAAAGAGACGCCGCCCCTTGCACACAACAAAGGACAGCGTCTCCCTGGAAAACTCCGTGCTT
>CABSNH010000103.1 GCA_902478985.1 uncultured Collinsella sp. | reverse complement strand
CTTCGACCCCGCCAGCACCGGCTCCGCTGTGGGCCTGGGTGCTAACTGGCACGTCATCGAGGGCCTCTATGGCATCGATTACCACGACTACAGCACCTTCAACGAGCTCGCCACCGACGATCCCAAGTCCGTGGACGACACTACCTTCGAGGTCACCATCCGCAAGGGCGCCAAGTTCTCCGATGGCACCGAGGTCACTGCTGACGACGTCGTTGCCTCCTACACCGCTTGCGCTGCTTCTGCTACCTATGCTCCGTTCTTCCAGCCCTTCGAGTCCATCGAGGCCAAGGACGCCAGCACTGTAACGGTCAAGACCAAGGTCCCCAACTTCTCCCTGCTCAAGGATCGTCTGGCCATCATCCGCGTTACCCCGGCTACCCAGGCCGAGGAGGATCGCGCTAAGCAGCCGATCGGCTCCGGCCCCTGGATGTACGACTCTATCTCCGATACCGAGATCACCCTGGTTCCCAACCCCGAGTACAACGGTGAGTATGCTGCCGAGGATAAGAAGATCCAGTACAGCATCCTGACCGACCCCACCGCTCGCGTTACCGCTCAGCAGGAGGGCTCCACGCTCGTTATGGAGCTCGTCACCGCTGATGCCGTCGACCAGCTCGAGAGCGCCGGCTGCAAGATCGATAACGTCCAGGGTTTCGGCACCCGCTTCATCATGTTCAACGTCGCCAAGGAGCCTTGGAACAACGTCAAGGTCCGTCAGGCCGTCATGTACGCGCTCGACACTGAGAAGATGATTACCAACACCTTCGCCGGCCTTGCTACCGCTGCCAGCTGCTACCTGCCCAAGAGCTTCACCAACTATCATGAGGCTTCCACGGTGTACAAGACTGACGCCAAGAAGGCCAAGAAGCTCATCGAAGAGTCTGGCATCACCCCGGGCGCCATCACCCTGCGCACCACCGACAACGAGCAGATCAAGGGCATGGCCGCTCAGGTCAAGAACGACCTCGACGCTCTCGGCTTCGATGTGACCATCCAGACCGATACCTCGCCGGCCACCTACGCTGCCATCGACGGCGGCGAGGCCTACGATATCCTTCTCGCTCCTGGCGATCCGTCCTGCTTCGGCGCCGACCCCGACCTGCTGCTCAACTGGTGGTATGGCGACAACGTCTGGATGCAGACCCGTTGCCCGTGGAAGGATTCCGCTGAGTGGGCGAAGCTCCACGGTCTCATGGACGAGGCTCTTGCCGCCGAGGGCGACGAGCAGCAGAAGAAGTGGAACGAGTGCTTCGACATCATCGCCGACAACGCTGTTCTGTACCCCGTTGTCCACGTCAAGACCGTTTCCGCTTCCTGGGACGATCCGTCCACCGCGCCCAACGGCGAGGCCCTCGATGGCTTCAAGGGCATCGGCACGACGAGCATGTCCTTCAGGGGCGTCGCGACCGTCAAGGCCTAAGACTCGCTTGAGTCATATGTGGGGCGTCGGTCGTAAGGCAACGTCCTCATAGTTGAAACAAAGACCCGGGCGGCCTCGATGTCGCTCGGGTCTTGTAATGAGTATCCATACTCATATACCAGTTGGTCCTACCGACAAAAGAAAGGGGAGAGAACGTGAACAACTTTCTACGTTTGATTGGAAGGCGTCTCGTGGCGCTGCCGATCATGGCATTGGGCGTCACCGTCCTGGTGTTCTTCCTTATGTCGTTCTCCAAGACCGACCCCGCCTATACGGCGTTGGGTGACGGTGCCTCGCCCGAGGCGGTTGCCGAGTACCATGAGAAGTATGGTCTGGACGACCCCTGGCCCGTGCGCTACGTGCGCTACATGGGCGATCTGATCCATGGTGACATGGGCACCTATGGTGCTGCTCGCAACTCTGTTGCCAAGCGCATCTCCACGGCCCTGCCCGTCACGATGCAGCTGACCTTCATCGGTCTAGCCATCGGCGCGGTCGTCTCGTTTTTGCTCGGCGTCATCGCGGCACTGTATCGCGATAAATGGCCGGACCAAGTGATCCGCGTCTTCTCCATCGCCGGCTTGGCAACCCCGTCGTTCTGGCTTGCCGTTCTGTTGATCCTGCTGTTCTCTTCCTACCTTAAGGTGCTCCCGGCGTCCGGTGCTCTGCCTCACTTCACCACCAACCCGGCTGGCTATCTGGGACGTATGATCATGCCCGCTATCGCTCTGGCATTCCCGCTGACGGGCCAGATGACTCGTATCGTGCGTACGGCCATGGTCGAGGAGCTCGATAAGGACTATGTCCGTATGGCCCGCGGCGCCGGCGTTCCCGAGAAGGTCGTCGTCGGCATCAACGTTTTGCGCAACGCGCTGATCACCCCGGTCACCACCCTCGGTCTTAAGATCGGTTACCTTATGGGCGGCGCCGTCGTCATCGAGGTCATCTTCAACCTCCCCGGCATGGGTACTGCGATTCTGCAGGGCGTTCAGGGCAACGAGGCGAACCTGGTTCAGGGCGTCGTCATCGTCGTTGCTCTTGCCTTCATCATCATCAACATCGTGGTTGACATGCTCTACCTGCTCATCAACCCGCGCATCAGGACGGTGTAGATTATGGTAAAGATTCGAGAGAAGCAAACCGAGCAGCTCGAGAAAGCTGCCTCCAAGGGGCTCAAGCTCGGTGGCTGGAAGAAGATGACGCTGTCTTCTAAGATTGCCGCCGTCGTGCTGGTGCTGGTCGCCTTGACCGCGATTCTGGCGCCCCTTCTTGCCCCCTATAGCCCGGTCGAGATTTTCACTGCTCGCCAGGCTCCCGGCAACGGATTTATCTTCGGTACCGACGATAAGGGCCGCGACATCCTTTCGCGTATGCTCTACGGTGGCCGTTACTCGCTGATCATCGGCTTTGGCGCCACTGCCATGGCTCTGGTTTGCGGCTCGGTCGTGGGCGCCCTCGCGGCGGTTTCGCGCAAGTCCGTTTCCGAGGCGATTATGCGCATCCTGGACATCATCATGTCCATCCCGGGCATCGCCCTCGCTGCCGTCTTCGTCTCCATCCTGGGCAACTCCGTGCCGTCGATCATCTTCGCCATCGGCTTTATGTACACTCCGCAGATTGCCCGTATCGTGCGCGCCAACATCGTGTCCGAGTACGGCGAGGACTATGTCCGCGCGGTCATCGTTTCCGGCGCCAAGGCTCCGTGGATTTTGATCAAGCATGTTCTGCGTAACTGCATCGCCCCGATCATGGTCTTCACCGTTACCCTGGTCGCCGACGCCATCATCTTCGAGGCCTCGCTGACCTTTATCGGCGCTGGTATCCAGGAGCCCACCGCTACCTGGGGCAACATCCTCGCCGACGCCCGCGGCGGCGTGCTCGCTGGCCGTTGGTGGCAGGCGCTGTTCCCGGGTCTGGCTATCATGATCACCTGCCTGGCGCTCAACATCCTCTCCGAGGGCATTACCGACGCCATGGCCGCTGCTCCCTCCGCCGCCCTGGATCCGACCGATTCCTCCAAGCGCCGCGAGGCCGACCTGCTGGTCTCCGACCCCGTTCGCGCTTACAAGGAGCAGGCTCAGTCCCTGTCCGCCCGTCTTGGCGCCCTGCGCGATGTCGAGCTCAAGCGTAACGACCGCCATGTGCCCGATGAGTCCGTTGAGCCGATCCTTTCGGTCCGTGATTTCTGCATCCAGTTTGAGCACCACGGTGATATCAACGTCGTCGACCACGTCAACTTTGATGTCCGTCCCGGCCAGACCATGGGCCTGGTAGGCGAGTCCGGCTGCGGTAAGTCCATCACCACGCTGGCCATCATGGGCCTGACCGACGATGACGAGCACCTTTCCGGTGAGGTTCTCTGGGAGGGCCGCGATCTGCTCAAGATGAGCAAGAAGGAGTGGTTCGGCCTGCGCGGTACCGATATCGCCATGGTCTATCAGGACGCCCTGTCCTCGCTCAACCCCTCCATGCTCATTTCCGCCCAAATGAAGCAGCTCACCAAGCGTGGCGGCACCCGTAGCGCCGAGGAACTCCTGGAGCTCGTGGGTCTCGACCCCAAGCGTACGCTCGAGAGCTATCCGCACGAGCTTTCCGGTGGTCAGCGTCAGCGCGTTCTGATCGCTATGGCCCTTACCCGCGACCCCAAGCTGGTCATTTGCGACGAGCCTACGACCGCTCTGGACGTTACCGTCCAGAAGCAGGTCATCAAGCTGCTTAACGACCTTCAGGCCAAGCTCGGCTTTGCCATGATCTTCGTTTCGCACGACCTGGCACTGGTCGCCGAGGTCGCTCATAACATCACGGTTATGTACGCCGGTCAGGTTATCGAGCAGGCGCCCACCAAGGAGCTGCTCACCAACCCGATTCACGAGTACACTCGCGGTCTTCTGGGTTCCGTCCTGTCCATCGAGAGCGGTTCGGGCCGCCTGCACCAGGTGCCCGGCGCCGTTCCGAGCCCGCGCGATTTCCCCAAGGGCGATCGCTTCGCACCCCGCTCGAGCCATCCGCGCATTGGCCTGGACACCCGTCCGGTCTTCAAGCGCGTGCCCGGCACCGAGCACTTCTATTCCGAGCTCCCCGACGAGGTGCTCAAGGCAAATGGTTTGACCCCTCACGCGGAGGTGATGTAGATGAGCGAGACCGCAGTCAACGGCGTCGAGCCGATCATCTTCCTTGATGACGTCCACGTCACCTTTAGGACCCGTACCGGCTCGATTCTGCACCCCAACCTGGTTCACGCCGTCCAGGGTGTAACGATTAAGCTCATGCCCGGACAGACCATCGGCATCGTCGGCGAGTCCGGTTGCGGAAAGTCCACCACCGCCAACGTCATGTGCGGCCTGCAGGCCCCCACGAGCGGCAAGGTCTACTTTAAGGGCAAGGACGTTACCAAACGTACCGCCGAGGACCGTCGCCACATGGGTCGCGTCATCTCGGTCGTGTTCCAGAACCCGGCCACGGCGCTCAATCCCCGCATGGTCGTTCGCGAGCAACTGCTCGACCCCATGCGCGTCCACAACCTGGGTACCGAGGCCGAGCAGGAGAAGCGTGTCAAGGAGCTCTTGGAGCTCACCGGTCTGCCCAGCTCCGCCGCCGAGGTTCTTCCCGGCCAGCTTTCGGGCGGCCAGCGCCAGCGCGTCGCAATTGCCCGTGCCCTGTCGCTGAACCCCGATGCCATCATCGCCGACGAGCCCACCTCGGCTCTGGACGTTTCGGTCCGCGCGCAGATTCTGAACCTGCTGACCGACCTTAAGAAGGAGCTCGGCCTGGCCATGGTGTTCATCAGCCATGACATCCAGACGGTCCGCTATATCTCTGACGACATCATCGTTATGAATGGCGGCAAGATCGTCGAGCAGGGCGAGGCCAAGCAGGTCTTCCAGCACCCTCAGGACCCCTACACCAAGATGCTGCTCGGCGCTGCGCCGTCGCTGCTGCATCCCAAGCTCGGCGAGTAGCCTCGCTTTCCCTCCCGTGCGCCCGGTTCCCTTACCGGGCGCACCTCCGTTGCGATTTCGAAAGGCTGGGTTCACGAGCCATGCCAAGTGCTCAGGAGCTACAACAGCAATTTGGTGAATATCGAGGCGCTATGCCCCGTCCATCGGATTTTGATCTCTTTTGGAAGGACCGCATGGCCGAGGCCGACGCCGTCGAGCTCGACTACGCGATTGAGGCGGCTTCGGTTGCGGATTCCGCGACCTGTCGGTTTTTCGACCTCTGGTTTACCGGCATGTGTGGTGCACGCCTGCATGCCAAGTATCTCAAGCCGGTCTCGGAGGAGCCCGTGCCGCTGGTACTTCAGTTCCATGGATATCCGGGTGCGAGCCGCAGCTGGTTTGAGCAGGCGTCGTTTGCTGGCATGGGCATGGCGCTCATTGCTCTCGATTGTCCTGGCCAAGGAGGCCCCTCCGAGGACATTGGTGGATTTG
>CABSNH010000102.1 GCA_902478985.1 uncultured Collinsella sp. | reverse complement strand
TACACCCTAGAGTTCGTCGGCAGCGTCAGATGTGTATAAGAGACAGGCGCAGGACTGTAGAGCAGCAAACTTAACCCGCGCCAGCCGGCCCCGGAGACCCTCCCGGAGGGCCCAAAAAATATTTTCAAAAAAGTTGTTGCGCACCGGACAGACTTCTGTGTATACTAATCCCCGCAGCGCACGCGAGCGGAAACAAACGCGAACGACTGCCTGGGGAGTTAGCTCAGTTTGGTTAGAGCGCCGGCCTGTCACGTCGGAGGTCGCGGGTTCGAGCCCCGTACTTCCCGCCAACGCAATTAAAGCCACGTCTTCGGACGTGGCTTTTTGCGTTTGATAGGACCTTGATCCCATCGGCCCCTTTCGCCCAAAACCAAATCCTTCCAATTCCCGGACAAGCTCCGTTTGAGACATGTGTTTAAACAAGGCGTTTGTTGCACAACACCAGTTCAACGAAGCAGGGGTTAGGTTATACTAAATTGCACTATGGGCCGTTTATGATGCAAGAGGCTTCAAACACGGCATTCAGTGGGCACCCGTTTTGCTATTTGGGCGTCCATACGGTCATTGGTGTCTCGACGTAAGCTCGGCTCCGGAGCTCGTTCGAGCTGTTCCTATTCCTTGAAAGGGGAAAAATGGACATATCGAGGAAGACTGATTACGCCCTTCGAATGCTGGCGATGCTTGCCGAGGACCCGGAGCGTCTGCTTTCTGTTCGCACCGCCGCCGAAGAGGTCAATGTCCCGTATTCGTTTGCCCGCTCGATTCAGCACGGTTTGGTCCAGGCCGGTATTGTGGAGAGCCTGCGTGGCGTCCACGGTGGCATGCGTCTCAAGGTCAGTCCGGACGACGTCACTATCCGCCAGGTCGTCGAGGCCGTTCAGGGTCCTATGGTTATGAACGATTGCACCGCGCCCGATGGTGACTGTGCGCGCATGGGCGCGTGCTGCTATCATCCCCTGTGGGCCGGAGCTCAGGCGTTGATGCGCGACTACCTCGATTCCGTTTCGCTCGGCGACATCGTCGCTCACCGCCAGTTCCCGGCCGTCGATCCCAAGTTCGCCAACCGCGAAGCGTTTCCCGAGTACGCCACCTGCGCGTGCGCTTACCGGGAGGAATAGCGCCGCATAAGGAGCATAGCCATGATTCAGGACCCCTTTCGTTCGATGATTCGTTCGGAAGGGGTCCTGCGTTATCGCGACCTTCCGTGGCGCCGCACACGCGATCCGTACATCATTTGGCTTTCTGAGGTCATGCTGCAGCAAACACAGGTGCCGCGTGTGGAGGCGCGCATGCCGGTGTGGCTCGATCGTTTTCCGACTGTGCAGGCGCTTGCCCAGGCCGCGCCTTCCGATGTTTTGGACGCTTGGCAGGGCATGGGCTACAACCGACGCGCTCTGGCGCTTCACGGGGCCGCTCAGCGCGTTGTAGAGGACTGGGACGGGGAGTTTCCGCGTGAGACGCGTGACTTGGTCGCTCTGCCTGGTATTGGCCCGGCAACGGCGCAGGGTATCCGTTCGTTTGCGTTTGATCTTCCGGGCGTGTATTTGGAGACCAATGTGCGCACGGTCTTTTTGCATCATTTCTTTCCCGATGTGCCGGCCGTTCCCGATCGCGAACTGGTGCCGCTGATCCAAGCTGCCTGTCCGGCGGTCCCCGGTGCGGCGGCGGACGAGATCGCGCCCTTTGCCGCGCCTCAAGACGATGCCGACACGCCGCGCGCGTGGTATTACGCATTGCTGGATTACGGCGCGTATCTTAAAAAGACACTGCCCAATCCGTCCAGGCGGTCGGCGGGCTATAGTCGTCAGTCCAAGTTTGAGGGCTCGCGCCGCCAAAAGCGCGCGCATATCGTGCGTATGTTGTTGGCAGCGCGCGATGGGCAGCCGGCGGGGATTACGCTTGCTGATGCCGTGGTGGGCGTTAACGAGATGGAAGCGGCAGCCGGTCGCGGGCCGGTCGAGTGCGACTTGATCGCGGGCATTCTAGCTGACCTGGAGCGCGAGGGCTTTTGCCGAGCCGAGGACGATCGTTGGTTGAGTGTGTAGCCCGCTCAAATCTGAAGAACGGGATTGTAAGGTTTAAATTCGCGGCTTGAGGGCATCCTAAAGACAAGGTCGCTCAAAGCCTATGGGCGGCACGTGTTGAAGGGAAGTACACCTATGGATTTTGAGAATTCCCAAACCAAGAAGAACCTCGAGACCGCTTTTGCCGGTGAGTCCCAGGCACACACCAAGTATCGCTACTACGCATCTAAGGCCAAGAAGGATGGCTACGTTCAGATTTCGAATATCTTTGCCGAGACGGCGGGCAACGAGTCCGAGCACGCCAAGCTGTGGTTTAAGTATCTGCACGACGGCGCCGTTCCGGGCACTCTGGACAACCTGCGCGACGCCGCCGCGGGCGAGAACTACGAGTGGACCACGATGTACGACGAGTTCGCCAAGACCGCCGAGGAGGAGGGCTTTGCCGAGATCGCCGAGAAGTTCCGTGGTGTCGCCGCCGTCGAGAAGGCCCACGAGGAGCGCTACAACAAACTCGTCGAGCGCATCGAGTCGGGCGAGGTGTTTGAGCGTGAGGGCGTGAAGGTATGGAAGTGCCTGAACTGCGGGCACCTGCACGTTGGTGCCGAGGCGCCTGAGGTGTGCCCGGTGTGTAACCACCCGAAGGCGTACTTTGAGGAGCAGGTGGTGAACTACTAGCGCGTGGTGCTAGCGTGAGCTGGGCCGGGAGGGCCGGACTACCCTCCCTCCTCGCTCACGGCTTCGCAGGGTCGCGTTGAGGGAAGGTAGTCCGGCCCTCCCGGCCCGCTTCGGGTCGTCGCGTGCTCGTTACTGAAAAGCTGATTAGAAGTTTGTGTGCCGCCCCTTTTGGGGCGGCACTTTTTGTGTGGGGTCCCGGTCTCCACAATTTTCGTCAAGCTTTTGGTTAGATTTTGGTCAGTTGGCGTAAGGGTGGAAGGCCAAAAGATTGCTGGCGAAAAAAGCTCAGAGAAAGTGCTGGTAGGGGAGTTGTTGAGCTTTTCGACAGCTTTTGAGCAAAAGAAACTTTGTGGCTATTGCCGGCGATTGCGTTGTCGCGGTCATGGCGGTGCGGGATGCTGGTCGTAAGCGTCGAATGCTCCGATTTTGGAGGCCAGCATGGATCTGTTTCTTGAGACTCCGCAGCAGCAAGCCGAGCGCATGTTGCGTCAGCAGCAACGACTCATGGAGATACAAATGCAAGGGGCGGCAGTCCAGCCCTTTGCGCAAAATGTCGTGCCCGCTGCTGTACCTGCAGCTGTGCCCGGGTGCGAATCGGCACCAGAGGCCTATTCCGTACAGCAAGATTCATATGCGCAGGAGCTCGCGTTCGACAAGCGTCGTGCGCGTCGTCGCCGCGTGGGCCAGCGCCTGCGCACCTTGGCGATGATCGTGCTCATCCCGTTAGGGCTTGTGGCCATCTTTCTGGCGTCGTATGCCCTCACGTGCATTCTCAACGGCGCCTCGCCCAGCGAGGTACTTGAACACTTGGCAGCTCTCGGCCAGCGCCTAAGCGATGTCGTAACAACCATTCGCGCCGGCTTGGAGAGTTAGCGTTTGTCACATTAGGACTTCTAGGGAGTAGGGATTGTCGCCACGAGTAGAATCCTTGCATCCTGTGGGTCCCGTCATGCGACTGAATAGTATTATTGAAGATGAATAATAGGATTTGCTATGTATAAGCAGGATTTAGAGCAGACTCTTTTGGGCATTGACGAAGAGGCGGAGCTGGAAATAGGTCCAAGAGACGATAGGCCGAGCGTTGTATTGGTGGGAGGAAGCGCCTTCATGCTAAACGATGTGACGAATCGGTCAGTTACACATGACATTGATGTGTTTGAGGCAGACAGGTGCCTCCGCGAGATCATAGCTCGATACCCCGAGGTGAATGGTATGGCGGTGGCATATTGCGATCAGATGCCATTCAATTACGAAGATCGTTTGATTCCCTTAGATATTGGGGCGCGTTTTATCAGGTACTTTACGCCATCCTTGGAGGATCTGGCGGTAATGAAGCTCTATGCCTACCGTCCGAACGACATCGTCGATCTTCATAGTCAGGCATTCGTCGACCGACTTGATTGGGGACTGCTCGAACGGCTTATATTCGACGAGGGAGAGGCGCTGGCGTCGTCGCCTTCGGAGCGGAGTTATCAAGAGATGGTCTGCGCATACAGGCAATACAAAAAGGAGGTGCTCGGTTGAATCTGACCTTTGAGGGATTCTTAAAAGGCTATTGCCGAGAGCTGTCCGGACAACAGTCGCTGAGTTTTAGAAAACTGGTTGAGCAGGCGATGACGGTTGCGCCGCGCGTGGCGGAGCCTCTGTTTTTGCTCGCTTTGGTGCAAGGAAAAGCTGAATACGTTCTGGGTTTATCCGAGGGCTCGTGGATGGAAGAAAGTTACCGAGGCGTTTTGTCCTTGTACGGTCAAGCGGGTAGTATGGCTTCTCTATGCACCAAAAGTGAGCTTCCCAATCGTTATGCCAACGTTTGGCGTGCGTATAGAGCGGTGAAGGAAAAGCCAGTGGCGGACAGAAGAATCAACGCCCTGATGCGAAAAAGAACATTGGGGGCGCTAGGGGAATCGGGCGTAACGCGCTACGGTCTCTGCCGCGATTTGAATCTGAATAAGGGAAACGTTTACGCATACTTAGCCGGTGATGACTCAAAAGTGAGCAGGGAAACGGCGCGCCGCATTATGGAATATGCGGAGGGGGGCGGCGCCAAAGAAGGGGCCGGGCGCCCGGTGCGTGTGGCGGGGTAAGATTGATCGCGGTTTTGATTGATGGTCGATTGGATTTGTTGGGCGGAGTCTATGTCTGCTATTGATATTGCGCTTGTTGTGATCGCCTTGGTGGCGGTGGGGGTTGCTGTGGCTTGTGCCCTGCAGCTTAAGGGCCTTCGTGCCGAGCTGCAGGAGCGCGGCGATAGCGGGGCAGAGATGCTGACCGCGCTCGAGCAGGCCAACAACGCGCTCGACACCCTGAACGTCGCGTTGGCAGAAACCCGCCGCACGGCAAATGCCATCGCGCAGCAGCAGACAACCGATGCGGCCGTGGAGCAGCAACGCTACCTGACCATCGCGCGTGAGTTCTCGCAGGCTGGCGACCGTATGGATGACCTGCGCCGCGAGACGGCCCAACAGCTTGGCGCCAACCGCGAGGGCATCGAGCACCGCCTGGACAAGGTGCGCGAGACGGTCGATGCCCAGCTGGGCGCCATCCGCAAGGACAACAACGTGCAGCTCGATCAGATGCGCGCGACGGTGGACGAGAAACTCTCCCGTACGCTCAACGACCGCCTGTCTGCATCGTTTAAGCAGGTGAGCGACCAGCTCGAGGCTGTGTACAAGGGTTTGGGCGATATGCAGTCCATTGCCACCGGCGTGGGCGACCTCAAGCGCGTGCTGGGCAACGTCAAGGCGCGTGGCATTTTGGGCGAGGTGCAGTTGGGTGCAATCCTGGCGGACATCCTTACGCCCGACCAGTATCTGGAAAACATCGCCACCAAGCCTGGCGCCTCGGAGCGCGTTGAGTTTGCCGTCAAGCTGCCGGTAGACGAGGGCGATCCCGTGCTGCTGCCGATTGACTCCAAATTCCCGGGCGACGCGTACGAGCATCTGATCGACGCGCAAGAGTCGGGTGATGCCGAGGCGGTGGCCACCGCGCGTAAGACGCTCGACGCCATGGTGAAGCGCGAGGCCAAAGACATCTGCGAAAAGTATCTGAGCGTGCCCGCGACCACCAACTTTGGCATTCTGTTCGTGCCGTTTGAGGGCCTGTACGCCGAGGTCGTCAGTCGTCCCGGGTTTATCGAGACCCTGGGCCGCGACTATCACGTCAACGTTGCCGGCCCCAGTACCATGGCCGCCATCCTCAACAGCCTGCAGATGAGCTATCAGACGTT
>CABSNH010000101.1 GCA_902478985.1 uncultured Collinsella sp. | reverse complement strand
TACACCCTAGAGTTCGTCGGCAGCGTCAGATGTGTATAAGAGACAGATCCTGGACGATGACGATCGCGCTGCCGTCGAGGCCAGCGGCGAGACCATTGATACCTTCCATGCCGAGACCGTCGACTGGGACTGTGCCCACGCTGCCGAGGGCACGCTCGTCCAGTCCGGCAAGTACACCGGCATGCGCGGCGGTAAGCACTCCGAGGGCGAGGCTGCCATCGTGGCTGACCTCGAGGCCATGGGCTGCGGCCGTCGCAAGGTCGAGTTCCGCCTGCGTGACTGGCTCATCAGCCGTCAGCGCTATTGGGGCAACCCCATCCCGGCCATCCACTGCGAGCACTGCGGCATCGTGCCCGTGCCCGAGGATCAGCTGCCGGTGACGCTGCCCGAGAACCTGGACCTGGGCGCCGGCGAGACCCTCGCCGAGTGCAAGGACTTCTACGAGACCACCTGTCCGGTCTGCGGTCGCCCGGCCAAGCGCGAGACCGATACCATGGACACCTTCACCTGCTCCAGCTGGTATTACCTGCGCTATACCGACCCGCACAACACCGAGCTGCCCTTCTCCCGCGAGGCGGCCGACCGTTGGATGCCCGTCGATAACTACATCGGCGGCATCGAGCACGCCATTTTGCACCTGCTCTACAGCCGCTTCTTTACCAAGGCGCTGCGCGACCTGGGACTGCTGAGCGTGGACGAGCCCTTCACCAACCTGCTGTGCCAGGGCATGGTCAAGGACGAGAACGGCGACACCATGTCCAAGTCCAAGGGCAACGTCGTGCCCCCGAGCTCGGTTATCGAGCCCTACGGCGCCGACACCATGCGTCTGGCTATCCTGTTTATCGCCCCGCCCGAGAAGGACTTCGACTGGGATCCCAAGGCTGTCGAGGGCGCCAACCGCTTTATCAAGCGCGCCTGGCGTATCGTGTGGCAGCTCGTCCAGTCGGGTGACGCCAACGTTGCCTTCGACAAGTCCGTGCTCGACGAGACCGCGATGAAGCTCTATCGCGAGCGTCACCGCACCATCGCCAAGTGCACCGAGGACTTCGATCGCGGCCAGTTCAACACCGCGATCTCTGCCGTCATGGAGCTCGTCAACGCGGCGAGCGCCTACCTCAACGCCACCGAGGGTGCTGACCGCGACAAGGCCCTGTGCTACGGCGTGGCCAAGGACATCGTGAGCGTCCTGGCGCCCATCTGCCCGTTCTGGGCTGACGAGCTGTGGCACGAGGCACTCGGCTGCGAGGGCAACGCCTACACCGCCGCCTGGCCCGAGTTCGACCTGGCCGAGTCCATCGAGGACACGGTGCAGATCGTCGTCCAGGTACTCGGCAAGGTCCGTGGCCGCATTGACGTGGCCCGCGATGCCTCCAACGAGGAAATGCAGGCTGCCGCCGAGGCTGCTGTCGCCAAGTGGACCGAGGGCAAGACGGTCGTCAAGGCCATCTGCGTGCCCGGCAAGCTGGTCAACCTGGTGGTTAAGTAAGCACTGCGAGCATAACTGACGTATAAAAGACGAGGGACGATCCAGCTGGGTCGTCCCTCGTCTTGCGTTATATGCCCTGCTTGGTTTGTGCCTAGCGCCACCCTCTACGGAATGTGTACCAGGTCTCTAAAGTAGACGTTGCCGGTTTGCTCCTCAAACATCCAGATGTTGAGGTAGATGTCGTTGAGGTCGTTGTTCACATCAAAGTCAGGATCGTCGAAGGTGCCTACAAAGGTGAGCATTGCGGTCGCTTCTTCGCCTGCGGCGACGGGCTGGCGCATCCTCACGTCGCGGACGACACCGTTGACGTAGGCATAAGCATCAACATCGCCAAACATCATGTCGACATCGGTGTTGTTTGTCACCGCAAAGACCAACACGGCGTCGCCGTAGCCATCCGTGTCCTTGCCCACGCAGGTAACATGGACGTTCTCGTCTGCCTCAAGATCGATGGGGAACTGTTCTTGAGGGTCGGGACCTACCCCCTGGGGATCGACTATATCTTCGTCTATTTTGTCGAAACGCTCCGAAGGCGTCGTTTTCTCGATGGCTTTGGTGCTGCCGAGATCCGGCTCGCATGGTCCGGTGTTGCCATCGATGTTGCCGCAGCCCGCCAGAGCGAATGAGCAGGCTGCAATGGCGAGCGCGGTCGCGCAGAGAGTGCCTAGACGTTCCATGGATCCTCCTTGCCGTAGAGATTCTGGAAGGTTGTGCGGTCAATGCGTGCGGCAGGCTTTCTCGCTACAGAATGCCTCTCAGCTCTAGTCTGGCCGATGTGTGCCCAGGGATGGAATGCCCATAGGGCCCGATTCGGTCGGCGCGCTGGGACGCATGGCCCGTTTTGGGGCTTTTGGGGAGCACCGCACAGGAGTCCTCGCCTAATTGTCCTATTCTTGTGGAGATGCTGTGGGCGCGCTGACCTGCGGGTTTGCGTTGTGCTTGCACGTATTCGCAGGTATTGGTATAGTTTGCTTGCAAATGAAGTTGTAAATGAAAGAAGTGGGGTTTCGGCCCCGCTTCTTTTTTGTATGGATGGAGGTGCCGCTATGGTCAAGACCAAGACCGAGCAGGCGATTATCGACGCGCTCGAGGCCGTCGCTCCCCAGCACGATGTCGACATCGTCGACGTTGAGCTCGTGGGCGCCACCAAGGCCCCCTGCGTGTGCGTGCGTATCGAGGGTGCCGAGGGTCAGAGCCTGTCGCTCAACGACGTCACGGCCAACACCAAGTGGGTCGGCGACGTGATTGAGGAGCTCGACCCCATCTCTTCGAGCTACACGCTCGAGGTGTCGAGCCCGGGCATGGCGCGCCCGCTGCGCCGCCCGCGCGACTTTGCCCGTTTTGTGGGTGAGGATTGCGAGCTCACCTCCACCGCCACCGAGGGTCGTCGCAAGTACACCGGCAAGATTGCTGCCGCGACCGAGACGAACGTGACCCTCGAGCTCGAGGACGGCGAGTCCGTCACCCTCGATTTCTCTGATGTTAAAAAGTGCAAGTTGAAGCCCACCTATGACTTCAAGCCCGCGAAGGAAGGAAAGTAAGATGGCAGCATCCGACATGATGTCCGCCCTGATGGAGCTTTGCCAGGAGAGGCATATCGACCAGCTCTACCTGATCGACCGTCTGGAGCAGTCGCTCGCCAAGAGCTATGCCGAGATTTTGCATCTTGACTGGGGCGCTAAGGTGACCATCGACCGCACCACCGGCAAGATTTACGTTTACCGCCTGGAGCCGATTGACGATTCCATGGACGAGGAGGGCAACTTCACCGAGTTCGAGGAGATCGACGTCACCCCCAAGAACACGAGCCGTATCGCCGCCCAGCACGCCAAGGCCGAGATCAACGCCATCGTTCGCAACTCCGCCCGCGAGCAGATCTACGAGGAGTTCTCCGGTCGTATCGGTGACCTCATCAGCGGTACCGTGCTGCAGTCCACGCCCGACTTCACGATCGTCAAGATCCGCGATGGCGTCGAGGCCGAGCTGCCGCATTTTGACCAGCGCCGTTACGAGAACGAGCGCAACGAGCGTCCGATGGGCGAGCGCTATCTGCACAACCAGCACATCAAGGCCGTGATCATCGACGTCCGCGATCCCAACTCCAACCTGCAGCCGGTTCGCGGCGAGCACAGCCGTCCGCCGATCGTCATCTCCCGCACCCACCCCGAGCTCATGCGTCGTCTGTTTGAGCAGGAGGTGCCCGAGATCTATGAGGGCACCGTCCAGATTAAGTCGATTGCCCGCGAGCCCGGCCAGCGCTCCAAGGTCGCCGTCCACTCGCTCGACGACCGCCTGGATCCCGTGGGCGCCTGCGTCGGCCCCAAGGGCAGCCGCGTTCGCGCCGTCGTGGGCGAGCTCCGCGGCGAGCGCGTCGACGTCATCCTGTGGGATGCCGATCCGGCCGTCTACGTCGCCAACGCCCTGTCGCCCGCCAAGGTCACCCGCGTCCTCATCGACGAGGAGAAGGCCTACGCCGGCGTCATCGTGCCCGACGACCAGCTTTCGCTCGCCATCGGCAAGGAGGGCCAGAACGCCCGCCTCGCCGCTCGCCTGACCGGCTGGCACATCGACATCAAGTCCGAGACCCTTGCCGCCGACATCCTCAAGAACGTCCCCGTTCACGAGGAGCCCGCCGCCGACCTGATCGGTGACGAGGACGACGACGTCCGTCGCTGCGAGTACGTGTCCGAGGACGGCATTCAGTGCCGCAACCAGGCCCGCCCCGGCTCCCGTTTCTGCGGTGTCCACGACATCGACGCCTTCGATGATGCGGAGGACCTGATCTAGCGCGCGGTCGCGCCGGGCAGGTCCCGGCGCATCTCCCACGCTCGTTCAGTCTCTAGGCACCCAAGGTGCCAGAAAGGGTAGGTGAAGTCATATGGCAAAAGTCCGTGTGTCCACCCTGGCCAAAGAGTTCGGCATGACCTCCAAGGAACTGATGGGTCATCTCGCCGAAATGAAGATTCCCGCTAAGTCCGCTTCCTCCGCGCTGGAGGACGCCTACGTCGCCATGGTCCGCAAGCAGCTCGCCTCGGTGATCGAGGCCCGCGCCAAGGAAGTCGAGGCCGCCAAGCAGGCCGAGGAGGAGGCAGCCGCCGCCGAGGAGGCAGCGCGCGCTGCCGAGGCCGAGCGCGAGCGCATCGCCGCCGAGAAGGCACGCGAGGAGGAGCGCCGCCAGTTCGCAGCCGCCCAGGCTGCCGAGGAGGCCGCCCGCGCCGAGGCCGAGGCCAAGAAGAAGGCCGAGCAGGAGCGCCTTGCCCGCGAGAAGGAGGAGGCTGCCCGCGAGGCCCAGCGCCGCGCCGTCCCCGCTTCCGACTCCGGTTCGCGCTTCCGTTCGCTGCTCGACCAGATTGCCGCACAGGAGACCGTGCTCAAGGAGAAGAAGGACGCCGAGGCGAAGGCCAAGGCCGAGCGCGCCTCCGAGCGCGGCAACCGTCGTGGCGGCAACAACGACCGTCGCGGTGGTCGTCGTAACGATCGCAACGCCTCCGACAGCAACTCCGAGCGCAACGCCTCCGAGAGCCGTCCGCACAGCCATCGCACCAACGCTAGCAACAACGTCGCTGCCGGCATGGACTTCCCCAACCCCGATAAGCAGGGCAAGGGCAAGAAGCGCAAGGGCGGTCACGGCAACGATGAGGACCATTACAGCCGCATGGCTCGCGAGGCCGAAGAGTACAGCCGCGAGAAGGTGCTCGAGGAGGCCCGCGCCGCCGTCGAGGAGGCCTCTCGCGAGTCCACCGGTCGCCGCAAGAAGCGCAAGGAGAAGCGCGAGCGCGAGGCTGCTAAGGCTCAGGAGGAGCGCAAGATTGAGGAGGCGCTGGCCCAGGGCGTGAACCCCGAGGAGCTCGACGCCATCAAGGTCTCCCAGGGCGTTACCGTCCAGGAGCTCGCCGAGGCGCTCGACGTTCCGGCCAACGACATCATCAAGCGCCTGTTCCTGCTGGGCACGCCGCTTACGATGACGCAGTCCATGTCCGACGACCTCGTCGAGCTCGTTGCCGAAGACCTGGGCCGTCAGATCAAGATCATCACCCCCGAGGAGGAGAACACCTTCTCGTTCTACGACGATCCCGCCGACCTTAAGCCCCGCGCCCCGGTCGTCACCGTCATGGGTCACGTCGACCACGGCAAGACGAGCCTGCTCGACGCCATCCGCCACACCGGTGTCGCTGCCGGCGAGGCGGGCGGCATCACTCAGGCCATCGGCGCTTCGCAGGTCATGATCAACGACCGCAAGATCACCTTCATCGATACCCCGGGCCACGCCACCTTTACGGCTATGCGTGCCCGCGGCGCCAAGGTGACCGACATCGTCATCCTAATCGTGGCTGCCGACGACGGCGTCATGCCTCAGACCATCGAGTCGATCAACCACGCCAAGGCCGCCGGCTGTCTCTTATACACATCTGACGCTGCCGACGAACTCTAGGGTGTAGAT
>CABSNH010000100.1 GCA_902478985.1 uncultured Collinsella sp. | reverse complement strand
CAGCCATTTGAGGTGTGCCTTGTTTCAAGGCTTGATTAGTATAACCAAGGACGCGTTCCGGTCAACCGAGAATTTTAAAAAAGTTTTTGAGCACAGCCTCGGTTCTATAAATCGGCACGTCAGAGGTATCAGCCGGCAGCAAGAAGTTTTTCGCTCAGAGCCGCACGGGCAAACTCACTTGGCGTCATCCCCTCGGCAGCCGCCCGTCGACGAATGGCCTCCTTCATTCCCAGAGGAATCTTGACCGACAGCGTTGCCGTCCCCTCACCTGAGAGCGGGGGCCGTCCATGCACGATCCCACCAACGGTGTGTTCGCCATCCGGAAACTCTCCGCGCTCGTACGACTCGCACCACGCGTCAATCATTTCATCCGTTACAACCTGACCATTAGCGGCCGTATACGTCTTGCCCATCATCGACCCCTCTGCCGAGCTCGCTCGATCTCTTGCCAGAATTTCTTCTGAACCGGAGACAGGGCATGAACAATGAGCCATCCACGAATTAGTTCGACCGCAACAAGTTCCACACTTCGACCATCTGGAAGCCATCCAATGGCAAGCCATCTCGGCGGCTCGTCCTCCGACTCGCGGCGAATGCACTCAGTAACCGCGAACCAGGCACCAAGCACCTGCTTTTCCGTCAAGTGTTTTTTGGCGTTCGGATGGATCTCAACATCCATGCATCTTCTCCTCCATCTTACCCAATTTCGTATGACGAAAGTCCGCCGTCGTCAATCTCTTACGCCGGCACTTGTTGGAGGGCGGGAGGTGTAGCGAGGATTGAAGGGCGTTCCAATACCGCCCAGGCACCGGGACAGGAACACATGTGCCAAGGACGGACGTTTTCGTAGCGCGCGAGGATATTGCCGTCGCGATTGATGAAGGCGATGTCGATGGGATAGGCCATAAAACACGTATGGACCGAAGAGCAGCGTGGAAACGCCATGACGAGCGACAGGCCGTTGGCGGCAACCGGACGCCGTCCCAGCATGCCGCGCAGGCGCACGACAAACGACTCCGCCACCACAAACTCGGCCGGCGTCCAACCCAGCCTGTTGAGTGCCCGCGCGTAAGCGATGTAGGACGAGACCGCGGTCACATGACCACCCCCGGATGCCATGGATCGACCGTCACCGCGCGCTCGTGCGACAACGTTGTCGGCGCCCCCAGCGGAACGCCAGCGATGCTGAGAGAAGTCGGCCACGGCTCATAGTGCATGGTGCAGGTGTAGGTCCTAAACGTACCGGATAGGGAGAGCAGGCCACCATCTGATGCCTTCGCGCCTTGCTCGCTCGACACTTCGATCTGCAAGTCATAGCCTTCCATGGCATTCAGAATTTGAGTCTGGACCGTCGCCGAGGCATCGGCAGAGCTTTCGTCGCCCTCCCCCTCCGACGCCACGGCATGCGCTAGCACGATGTCGGGCACCACGCGGTCGAAGCGCGCGACAGCGCCGGCAAAGATCATGACGTTGTACACGATGAGTGCCAGCACCAGCAAAACGGGCGTAACCACTGCCATCTCCACCGTCGCTTGGGCGCGCTCCTCGCGCAGACGCATGCGGATACTCATTACGACCCACCGCCCAGAGCGCCAACCAGCGTGGCGACATCGACGGTGAGCGGGATGGAGCCGCCGCCGGGCAGAGGAATCTCCGCAAGTGTGAACACCGTACCGCTAATGGTGCGTTCGACTTGATATTCCAACGCCTCGCAAAGCGCCTTGGGATCGGTCACGCCCAACGGAATACTTCGCAGTTTGTCTTGCGCTTGAGAAAGACCCGCAATGTCAGACCCCGGACTCTTAATGACATTGGCGGAATCGGTCAGCACCGGCTTTCGCAGGCGCAAGTCGCACGGTTCCAAACCCAGCGCCGCCACGGACGCCGAAACGGTATCGCCGAGCCACGATGCAATGGAGCCCAACGCACCGCTGCCCCCTCCTAGGTCTTTAATCATCTCGTCCATAAGTTCGTCGGCCGAACCTTGGATGTCTCCGTATCCCACAAGCAGCCGTCCCCAAACATCCATGACGCCATCGAGTACGCCGGCAACGCCGCCCGAGCGTTCCTTCAATGTCGAGAAAAATCGCGAAAGCACGTTGTTTTGCGCCGTCGCCTCATCGGGTGCCAACACCGCGGCAGAGATAGCACCGCGATCGCCAAGCCTGACTGCCGTGTTAAACGAAGAGTTGAGCTCATCGGGGCTCGAGATGGCACCCGAAACCGCAAAGGCAACCACGCCGTTGCGACCGGGCGGAGCGATACGCGGACGCTCGCCCGAAAGCGCTTTAATGGCCTGGTCAAACGCATTGTCCGCACGGTCGGCCTCATCCTCGGTCTGACGCTCGAGCTCGAGCTCTTTGTTGCGGCATTCGACGTAGTCTTCCAGGGCCTCTTTGAACTTATCGAAGTGGTACTCGAAGCCCCTTTCGACAGAAGTCGTTGCAATCGCAACGTAACCCAAAGACGAAACACCAAAATGGCATTCGCTGCACGTTTCATGGCCGTCAAAAACCGCGACAGACGCCAACCCACCAGGCGTTCCCCTTTTGTAATTTGGACAGTCAGTTCCGTAATGCAGATAGGACACTTCATCTAGTTCACTTGTTGGCCAACGTACATCGGTGTAGAGTTCGGTCGTCCGCGCCTCATCTGGATTTCGCGGAAGAAAGGGGATGTAGGCGGAAACCTTGCCGTCCTCTTCAGCTATATACGCTCGTTCAACTTCTTCACTCGCATAAGCGAAGAACGCCTTTCGCGCAGCGGAATCTGCCTGTTTTTCTGGGCTCTCGCCAAGTGGCTTCTCGTTCGACAGACGCTCTCGGTAATATGCCTTCGCACGATCGAGCGCCACTTGCGGTTCCCACGTAACGCTCGAAGCGTAATGTGGATTTTGAGCACCAGAGAGATCCGTTAGGCTTTTCGCACGCTCCCACATACACGAGTACTTGCCAATCGAACTCTCGTCCGACCCGCCACAATCCGCCAGCCAAGCGCGCTCTTTAGCCTTCGCCGTGTCCTCAGAAGCCTTCCGCAACTCCTCGGCCGCACGCTCTAAATCATCTGATGTGTCTTTAATGGTATCGGTCGAGATCTCTGACCCTTTGAGCGCAGCGAAGTCCGACTCGGATGTCCTGGGCACGGCAAGCGCCGTACCGGTATAGGCCACACTATCGGTATCCTGCGCCGATACCGCCTGCGTGGCACGCGCGGCAATCAGATACGGCAGAGCCGTCTCGATTTTCTGCAAGCCTTCCGATGCGCTTTTGGCAAACTTATTGCGCGTTTTAATGATCTCAATCCCGGTGTCGACCATATTGCCGGCAACTGGTTCGGCACCTGGGATGAGAATGGCAACCAGGCCCGTCCCGATTGTGGCAAACCCCGCTAGCCCCAGACTCAAGATGCTCGCATCAACCACCGTGGCAGCCGTGTGATAGGACGACACCACGTTGGCACCCGCCAACGCGCCGCTATCGGCCGCCACCTGGGTATCCCCGGCACGCGACATGCTCCATATCGCCGCGGTCGACGAAAACAACAACGTGAGCACCACTAGGATGACCACGGCAGAAGAAAGCGTGGTGTAGGCACCGTCTTCGATAAACAGGTCGATACCGGCTCGACCCATAAAGCCGCCTCGCTTGCGATGGCAGCTCGGACGGCGCGTCAAAACGCGTCTAGACCAGAAACGCTTAATCCCATGCAGCAATCCACGAATCATAATCTCCCTCCAGCCATTCGGGACGTGATTGATACGAGACATCGACCTTGAGCTCAACGTAGCCGCCCTCGGCGGTACCACCCATAGCCTGCGCAAACGCACCGATCACAGGCAACGGCTTGACCTCGCCGGAAACGGACACGGACGAGACGCCGCCCGCATCGGCCCGGCTAAGCTCGACATCCCACGACAACGGCCCGCCGGCATGAAAGATCGAAACGTTGGGCACTGCGGCAAGCCGGCGGCGGGTGAACTCCTTAAGATCGTCGTCCTCCGCCGTCGTCGTGGTCATGAGCCGCGCGGTCTCGGCGGCGGCAGACTCCATGACCGCGCGCGTATAAAGCAGGCACACCGGTTGCAGTGCGAGAAGGATGAGCGTCAGAAACGTCGGCAGCAAAAAAGCGGCCTCGACCGTAGACTGCGCCCGGTCCTCGCGCGCGATATCAATACAACGCGATGTCCTTAGCGCCCGCAGCGGCGTCGATAACCGACGTCGAGGTAACGCCATGGGATGCCGCCCGCTCAACCAGCGCTGCCAAGCGCCCATCGGTGCCAGCACGCCAAAGCCCCGCGATCGCCAGCACGATCGATAACAGCGCCACCGTGACGATGGCGTATTCGACCGTCGCCTGGGCAGATTCCTCACGCAGAACGCCATGCATTTCACGATCCCTCCTTTGAGCTCATTGTTTGCGGGACCAGACGCACGGCGCGCAGACGACACGAAGCATCGCCAGCATCCGCGGCAACCGTCACCATATCGACCCAGCCGCGCCCATCGCGCACGATGGCGCCCCATACGTTGCCCTTAATATCGAGATAGCCGCTCAGGGCGAGCTGGGCCGTTGGCACCTCGCGGTAGGCGCGTAACATATCCGCCGCTGCCTCGGTCATCGGTCGGTCCTCGGACCATGCAAGCCGGACCGCAATCGCGTTGTCCTCAGGCGAATCCGTCGCAGTGCCAGACCGCTTGTCGAGCGTCCGCAGAAAGGTTTGCGCCGTGACAGCGACATCCGAATCGTCCGCATCTCGCATCTCATCTTTTTGGGACGCCACCGCCGAATCTGAGCCCGAATCGAAGGCGGCCCCAGGACGCTGCTGCCGCGCGGCGTTAAGCCCCCAAAGCACCGCCGCTATCGCCACGGTCAGGCAAGCAAACACCAGCAGCACCCCGATGGGGCGCTCGCCCTCTACAGGCTGTTGATGCCCTCGCTGATAGCGTTCCATAGATCTTGGACCTTGCCTTTAAATGCAACGATGGCAATAATCGCGATCACCACAAGCACGCCCACCAAAATGGCGTACTCGGTGGTACCCTGCGCGCTCTCCTCCCGCAACAGCTCCTTGGCATGCTGGCGAGCGCGGATCGCCCGGCAAAAAGCCCAGTTCCAAGCCTTGTCAGCAACTTCGACCATCGTGTTCATGTATTCCTCCCTACATCATCCCGCCTGCTCCCAGCAGCGGGCCCAATATGGACAGAAGCAACGCCGGCAAGATGAGCGTGCCGGTGGGAATCAGCAGCTTGACCGGCGCGCGCTCAATCTCGCGCTCGACTGCAGCGCGATGGGCCGCGCGAATCTCGCGACTTTGAGCCGCCAGCGTCTCGGCAAGCGGGGCACCGAGGGCAAGCGCCTGCCCCGCTGTAATGGCAAAGGTCTCGAGCGCCCGCACATCCAGGTCGCGCGCGGCTGCCAGAAGCTCATCCTCTCGCGTCCCTACGCCCACCCGCCATGCCATGCAGGCTCGCTCAAGGCGGAGCGCCAACGTCGATCGGCGATTGGCGCAAAAAACCTCAAGCGCCGCATCGAACGAAAGGCCGGCCGAAAGCCCCAGACGCACCACGTCGATCATCTCGGACACCTCGCCAAGCGACACCTGCGCCGTACCACCCGTGCCGAGCATGCCTTTCAACCGTGCTGCCAGGGCATCGGTCACCGATCGAGCAGCCGTAACAACCAGCAGCGCTTCGCGTTTGCAAGCCTGGACGATCTTGCGTGCGTCCGCACGCTCCAAACCCGTCACGATAAACACGCTGAACGCGCACAGGCACGCCGCGACCCCGACCAGGGCGCTCATAGCTCCACCCGCATAATGCGTCGGATGACCACCAGGGCGACGGCGTTGAGAGCAAGTCCCAGCACCACGGCACCGGCACCCGCCGGCGTTACAAGGCCGCGGCGAAAATCGGCCGAAAGCAGCACCAGCACCTGTCTCTTATACACATCTCCGAGCCCACGAGACAGGCAGAAA
>CABSNH010000099.1 GCA_902478985.1 uncultured Collinsella sp. | reverse complement strand
GTTCGGTCGCCTGTCCGCACACGCGGGTATACTCAAAACGATACTTATCCTATGCAATACGATGCGGGTTCGGCCTGCACGATCCGAAGGGGGCAGTGATGGAGAGGATACTCGGCGTTAATCTCTCTGGCTGGTTTATTCCCGAGCCTTGGGTGACCCCGTCGCTATACGCGGCGACCGGTGCATCCAATGCGGCCGAGCTGCAGGAGGCCATGGGCACCGCCGCCTATAACGAGCGCATGCGCCGTCATTACGAGACGTTTGTGAGCGAGGACGATTTCCGTCGCATGGCGCAGATCGGTCTCAATGCCGTGCGTCTGCCGGTGCCCTGGTATGCCTTTGGCTCGCAGGAGTCCGATGCGTCCTACATCTCGGTTGTCGACTACATTGACCGTGCGATTGAGTGGGCTGCCAAGTATGACATCCGCGTGCTGCTTGATCTAGCAACTGTGCCCGGTGGCCAGGGCGATTCCAATGATTCGCCCGCCACGCCAGAGGCTGTTGCCGAGTGGCATTCGTCCACCAACGGTCGTCATGTCGCGCTCGACGTGCTCGAGCGCCTGGCCGATCGCTACGGCGAGGCCGAGAGCCTGCTGGGCATTGAGCTGCTGGATACGCCGCAGATGAGTGTCCGCAAGAGCCTCTTCACCATGACGGATGGCATTCCGGCGCACTACCTGCGCAACTTCTATCGCGATGCCTATGAGCTCGTCCGTTCATATATGCCCGAGGATAAGATCGTCGTCTTCTCGTCGTCGGGGCATCCCAGCGAGTGGAAGCATTTTATGCGCGGCGCCAAGTACAAGAACGTCTACATGGACCTTCACCTGTACCATTACCGCGACGAATATGCGCTCGATATCACGAGCCCCCGCGGGCTGACGACGGCGATTTCGCGCAACAAGCGCGAGCTCAAAGAAGCGATTTCGACTGGGTTCCCCGTGCTGGTGGGCGAATGGTCGGGCGCGGCGATCTTTGCCAACTCGTCGGTTACGCCCGAGGGCCGCAATGCCTACGAGCGCGTGTTTATCGCCAACCAGCTGGCTTCGTTTGCGCCGGCTGCCGGTTGGTTCTTCCAAACGTGGAAGACCGAGAAGCGCATTGCAGCATGGGACGCCCGCGCGGCACTCGGCACGCTCGAGCGCGGCATGATTGAATAGGTTGATATGACGCAAAACAGCGCCCATACGGGCAAACTCTATGTGGTCGGCACGCCCATCGGCAACCTGGGCGACCTGTCCCCGCGTGTTGGTGAGGCGTTTGCCGCCGCCGATGCCATCTGCTGCGAAGACACGCGTGTGACGTCAAAGCTGTTGATGCACCTGGGCATTTCCAAGCCGCTTGTCCGTTGCGACGAGAATGTGATCGCTAGCCGCGCCGCCGGCCTGGTCGACCGTCTGCTGGCGGGGGAGACCCTCGCCTTTGCCTCGGACGCCGGCATGCCGAGCGTGTCCGATCCCGGCCAGGCGCTGGTCGAGGCGGCGCGTGAGGCCGATGTGCCCGTTGAAGTTATTCCCGGGCCCTCTGCTTGCGTCACGGCGCTCGTTTCGTCCGGCATTCCCTGCGAGCATTTTTTCTTCGAGGGCTTTTTGGGCCGAAAGCACGGTGACCGTGTGCGCCGTTTGCAGCGCCTCGCCGTGGTGCCCGGCGCGCTCATCTTCTACGAGTCTCCACATCGCATCGTGGCGACGCTCGAGGCCGTGGCGGAGGTCTTTCCCCAGCGTGAGGTTGCCGTCTGCCGCGAACTCACCAAGCTGCACGAGGAGGTCTTGCGCGGGCCAGCTGCCCAGCTCGCCGAGGAGCTGCGTGCTCGCGGCGAGGTAAAGGGCGAGATTGCGCTGGTCATCGCGCCGCCGAGCGAGGATGAGGAGGCCGGTATCGTGCCGGTTGGCGCCGCGGCAGCGGATCCCGACGAGGCTCTGCGCGAGGATATCCGCGCCGCGCTCGAGGAGGGAGAGCCCGCCTCTGCGGTGGCCAAGCGCCTGTCTCAGAAGTATTCGCGCCGCAAGCGCGATGTCTATGCCATGGTGCTCGATATGCAATAGATGGAGGATATCCAGCCCTTGCGCTAGAATCATCCCCTGTATGCAACGTTTTTCTGGAGGACAAACCCCATGGATCAAAGCAAGCCTTCGTTCTTTATCACGACGCCCATCTACTACGTCAACGCCGATCCGCACCTGGGCACGGCTTATTCCACCATCATCGCCGACGTTCAGGCTCGCTATCGCCGCTCCGCCGGCTATAACGTCAAGTTCCTGACCGGCATGGACGAGCACGGCGAGAAGGTCGCCGAGGCCGCAGCCAAGCACAACATGACGCCGCAGGAGTGGACCGACAGCCAGGCTCCGCACTTCAAGGAGCTTTGGAGCAAGCTCGAGATCTCCAACGACGACTTCATCCGCACCACCGAGCCGCGCCAGCATCATGCCGTGCAGTACCTGTGGGAGCGCATGAAGGAGTCCGGCTACCTGTATAAGGGCAGCTACGACGGTTGGTATTGCGTGCCTGACGAGACCTACTTCACTGATACGCAGGTCCAGAAGGGCGACGAGGAGTACGGCAGCGTCGGCCAGCACCTGTGCCCCGACTGCCACCGTCCGCTTGAGCGCGTGCAGGAGGAGTCCTACTTCTTTAAGCTTTCCGCTTTCCAGGACAAGCTGCTCAAGCTTTACGACGAGCACCCCGACTTTGTCGAGCCTGCGTTCCGCATGAACGAGGTTCGTAGCTTTGTCGAGGGCGGCCTCAACGACCTTTCCGTGAGCCGCACGAGCTTTGACTGGGGCATCCAGGTTCCGTTTGACGAGGGCCATGTGACCTATGTATGGTTCGACGCGCTGCTCAACTATATGACGGCCGTCGGCTACGGTGTCGACACCGACGAGGCGCGTGCCGAGCTGGCCTATCGCTGGCCCGCGCAGTTCCACATCGTGGGCAAGGACATCATCCGCTTCCACTGCGTCATTTGGCCCGCCATGCTCATGGCCATCGGCGAGGCCCTGCCCGAGCACGTTTTTGCCCACGGCTTCCTGACCGTGCGCAATGCCGAGACCGGCAAGGCCGAGAAGATGTCCAAGAGCCGCGGCAACGCCATCGCTCCGCAGGACGTTATCGACATGTTGGGCGTCGAGGGCTATCGCTACTACTTCATGACCGACGTCGTCCCCGGTACCGACGGCGCCATCAGCTTCGATCGCATGGAGCAGGTCTACAACGCCGACCTGGCCAACAGCTGGGGCAACCTTATCTCGCGTTCGCTCAACATGAGCGGCAAGTACTTTGACGGTTGCGCGCCCGCCAAGCCCGCATCGTTCGATGCGTTCGACAACCCGCTGGCAAAGATCGCCGACGGTCTGGTTGAGCGCTACATGGCCAAGATGGACGTGCTCGATTACGGCGGAGCCAAGGATGAGGTCATGGAGCTCATCCATGCTGCCAACCACTACATCGAGGACTCTGAGCCCTGGGCGCTTGCCAAGGACGAGGCCAAGGCTGACGAGCTGGCGTTTGTGATCTACAACCTGCTCGAGGCCATCCGCATTGCCGCTCACCTGCTGATGCCGCTCATGCCTCAGACTTCCGTCGAGGCCCTGCGCCGCCTGTCCTGTGAGAACGAGGCCGCGAGCGACGACCTCAAGGGCATTTGCGCTTGGGGCCTGCTTGCCGGTGGTCAGCCCGTTGAGAAGGGTGAGCCGCTGTTCCCGCGTCTGGGCTAAGACGCCGCGCCATATCGGCAATTTGCTGTTTAGATGTAAGGGCATGGCCGCAACGGTCCATGCCCTTTTGTTTCAAGACGCCGCCATCATGCTAAGGAGGCAACCATGACAACTTCGCCTTTGGCAAACCCCACGGCCACCAGGGAGCTGCTGGAGGAGTTTGGCCTTGCGACCAAGCATCGCCTGGGCCAGAACTTTCTAATCGACAATCATGTGATCGAGCGTATCTGCGAGCTTTCCGAGCTCACGGGCGATGAGCGCGTGCTCGAGGTTGGCCCGGGCGTTGGTACGCTCACGCTTGCGCTGCTGCAGGAAGCGGCGTGCGTCACGTCGATCGAAGCAGATCCCGAGCTCGAGCCGGTGCTCGACGCCCACGCCGCCGACTATGCCAACTTCCGCTTTATCATGGGCGACGCGCTCAGGGTGACGCCGGAGCAGATTGAGCAGGCTGCGGGCGGTGAGCCGACGGTGTTTGTCGCGAACCTGCCCTATAACGTGGCGGCGACGATCATCCTGCAGTTCTTCCAGACGATGCCGGCGCTCAAGCGTGCCGTCGTCATGGTGCAAAAGGAGGTTGCCGATCGCATTGCCGCAGTGCCGGGCAACAAGACCTATGGCGGCTATACGGCAAAGCTCGGCCTGTATGCGCAGGTGACGGGTCGCTTTGAGGTGCCGCCGCGTTGCTTTATGCCGGCGCCGCACGTGGACTCGGCTGTCGTGCGTATCGACCGTGTTGGCGGCGTGGTGCCCGAAGGACTCGATCGCGACTTTGTGGCTCGCGTGATCGACGCTGCGTTTGCTCAGCGTCGCAAGACCATCCGTAATTCCATGAGCGCCAACGGCTTTGCCAAGGACGTGCTCGATGCCGCCTTTGAGGCTTGCGGTATCGCGCCCACTACGCGCGCCGAGACGCTTGATGTTGCCGACTTTGTTCGCCTGGCCCAGGAGCTAATCCATGATGCCTAATGCCGCACGCGTGACGTTTACCAAGAAAAAGAAGACGGTCGCCTGCCCCGTGCCCTTGGCACCGCTTGCCGATACGCATGCGCATCTGCTTTCGTTTTGGGGCAAAGAAGTGCCCGAGACGCTCGTGCGCGCCAAAGCCGCGGGTGTCGACCTGTTGGTGACGATGTTCGACCCCATCGCTGACAAACGCAGCGTGACGGACTATAGCGACTGGCTCGTGCGCGAAATTCTGCCGATGCGGGATATCCCGCAGATCAAGTATCTTGCCGGCGTGCATCCGTATGGCGCGCCGGACTATACCGACGACGTTCACGCACAGGTCGTTGCCGCACTCGATGACCCCTTATGCGCCGGTATTGGCGAAATCGGCCTGGACTATCACATGGACTATGACGACGATATCGCGCCGGCACCCCATAACGTGCAGATTGACTGCATGGCGCGCCAGCTCGAGCTTGCCGTGTGCCGTAACGTGCCGGTGGAGCTACATCTGCGTCACGAGGACACGGACCAGGAGCGCACCTCGCACGTGGACGCCTACAACGTGCTTCGTGAGGTGGGCGTGCCCCAGGCCGGTTGTGTGCTGCACTGCTTTGGCGAGGACCGCGCCACGATGGAGCGCTTTGTGGAGCTGGGCTGCTATATCGCCTATGGTGGTGCGGCCACCTTTAAGCGCAACGACGACGTGCGCGAGGCATTTGCGGCAACCCCACTCGATCGAATTTTGTTCGAGACGGATTGCCCGTATATGGCTCCGGAGCCCATCCGCGGTCTTGAATGCGAGCCCGCAATGATCTCCATTACGGCAAACGCGCTGGTTAACGACCGTGTCGATCGCACTGGTGAGGATGCCGAAACAATCGCGCAAGCCGCTTGGGAAAATGCTCGCAAACTTTTTCAAAAATAGTTCTTGCGTTCGTGGTGGCGCTCCGTTATTCTAATTCCTGCACGCGGGCGTGGCGGAATTGGCAGACGCGTACGGTTCAGGTCCGTATGGGGGCAACCCCATGAAGGTTCAAGTCCTTTCGCCCGCACCATTAGATGAAAGAGCTCCCAGCAATGGGAGCTTTTTTGTTATGGGCCCATCGCAGGGACTTGAACCTGCGAAGGAGCGAGCGTAAAGAAAACGCGGAGCGTTTTTAGCGAGCTGGCGAGGACGCCGGCAGGCGGCTGAAGCCGGTGCGGATCCGCGAAGCGGATACGCGGACGTCCTTTCGCCCGCACCATTGATTGAAAGAGCTCCCAGCAATGGGAGCTTTTTGTTATGGGCCTCTTGTTGACTGTCTCTTATACACATCTCCGAGCCCA
>CABSNH010000098.1 GCA_902478985.1 uncultured Collinsella sp. | reverse complement strand
CACACCAAGATGGGAACCGTCACATCGTAGCCCTCGGCAGCAATTGCCTCGCGATCGAACTCGATGAGTACATCGCCCTTATGGACGATGTCACCCACTTGCGCATACACAGTAAAATGTTTGCCCTCGAGCTGAACGGTGTCCAAACCAACATGGATGAGCACGTCTAGACCATCGACCGTGTTGAGCGCAACGGCATGACCCGTGGGAAAAATCGCCTCGACCTTAGCGTCAGCCGGAGCAATCACACGTGTACCCGTAGGCTGAATCGCCACGCCCTGGCCCAAAAGGCCAGTAGCAAACGTCTGGTCTTTGACCTCGGATAACGGAATGACGTCGCCCGAGATGGGAGCATCCAGCGTAAGGACTCGACCACGCATACCAAAAGACCTCAGGACTTTAGTGAACATGCTCCCCCTCGGACATACCAATCAATCAAAATAGCCTTAACAGTTTACCACTTGGCACCCGATATTGACCATTAGGGAAGTTCGCGCTTGACAACCTCGACGATGTCGTCGACAACGCGCTGGGTCAGCTCGTGCGTCTCGGCCTCAGCCATAACGCGAACCAGCGGCTCGGTACCGCTCGGGCGCACCAAGACGCGGCCGCGACCGTTGAGCTCCTTCTCGGCGGCAGCGACGGCGTCCCAGATGGGCTGGCAATCGTCCAGGCCGGCCTTGTTGTCCGAATGCACGTTGACGAGCACCTGCGGGTACTTCTTCATGATGCCGGCAAGGTCGGTGAGCGTGCGGCCGGTGCGCTTGAGCACGGCCAGAAGCTGCAGGGCCGTCACCAAGCCGTCGCCGGTGGTGTTGTGCTCCAGGAAGATGATGTGGCCGGACTGCTCGCCGCCGATGACAGCACCGTCCTCGAGCATGCGCTCAAGAACATAGCGGTCGCCCACGGCGGTCTGCACCATCTCAAAGCCCTGCTCCTTCATGGCGATGGAGAAACCGAGGTTGCACATAACGGTCGAGACGATCTCGGAGTTGGCGAGCTTACCGCGAGCGGCCAGGTCAGAGCCGCAGATGGCCAGGATGTAGTCGCCGTCGATCTCGTTGCCCTCGCTGTCCACGAACAGCACGCGATCGGCGTCGCCATCGTGAGCCAGACCGATGTCGGCGTGGGTACGCAGTACGAGCTCACGCAAGGGCTCAAGATGAGTGGAGCCGCACTCGACGTTAATGTCGGTGCCGCAGTAGTCGGTGTTGATGGCATGGACCGTGGCGCCCAGGCGCTGCAGTGCGGCGGGCGTGGTCTGGCAAGAAGCGCCGTGGCCGCAGTCGACGGCAACAACCAAGCCGTCGAGCTTAAGGCCGTCGAGCGTGTTGATGGCATGATCGACATATGCCTTGCGGGCGTCCTTCATCTTGATGATGTGACCCACACCGGCGCCGGTCGGCAGCGTGTCGGCAGCCATGGCCTCCTCGGACATGACCCAGGCGCTGATCTCTTCCTCGACAGCATCGGGAAGCTTCATGCCCTTGCGGCTAAAGAACTTGATGCCGTTGAACTCCGGCGGATTGTGCGAAGCAGAGATGACGATGCCGCCGTCGAGCTCGTTTTGGACGGTGAGCAGCGCCACGGCCGGCGTAGGGATAACGCCGCAGCAGTGCGGTCGGCCGCCCTCGGCCATAATGCCGGCGGTCAGAGCACTCTCGAGCATGGTGCCCGAAAGACGCGTGTCACGGCCGATGCAAATGTCCGGACCAAGGAACTTGGTCGCCGCACGGCCAAGACGAAACGCGAGATCGCACGAGAGGTCGGCGTTGGCGACGCCGCGGACGCCATCGGTACCGAAGATGTTCTGGGGCATAGGATCGCTCCTTCCCTAGCAGGCGATATGCAACCGCCCACCCTAGTCGAAAAAGAAAAGCGGGACCCGCCGAGCAATCGGCAGGCCCCGCTTGTACATTGTATCTCGTAAGGAGATAAAACCTTAGCGCTTGGAGAACTGGGGAGCGCGGCGAGCCTTCTTGAGGCCGTACTTCTTGCGCTCGACCACGCGAGCATCGCGCGTAAGGAAACCGGCCTTCTTGAGGTCAGCACGGTAGTCGCCAGCGTTCAGAAGAGCGCGAGCGATGCCCAGGCGCAGAGCGCCGGACTGACCGGAGATGCCGCCGCCATCGCACAGAGCGATAACGTCGAACTGACCGGCGGTGTCGGTCACCTTGAAGGGAGCAAGGGCGTTCTCAACGAGCTGATGACGGCCGAAATACTGCTCGGCGTCACGCTTGTTGATGGTCACCTTGCCGGTGCCGGGGACGAGACGGACGCGGGCGACGGCGTTCTTACGACGGCCGGTACCCTGGTAGACAACGGTGTTCTCAGCCATCTTTAAGCCTCCAGCTCAATCTTCGTGGGGTTCTGGGCAGCGTGCGGATGCTCGGCACCAGCGTAGACCTTAAGCTTGGTCATCTGGGCACGGCCGAGGGTGGTCTTGGGCAGCATGCCGCGAACGGCGCGCTCGATGACCTTCTCCGGGTGCTTCTCCATAGCCTGGCGGAAGCTCTCAGCCTTGAGGCCGCCGTTGTAGCCGCTGTGGCGATAATAGGTCTTCGTGTCGGCCTTGTTACCGGTAAGCTGGACCTTATCGGCGTTGATGACGACAACGAAGTCGCCGCAGTCGCTGTTGGGCGTGAACTGGGGCTTGTTCTTACCGCGCAGGATCATTGCGATCTGGGTGGCAAGACGGCCCAGGACAGCACCATCGGCGTCGACGAGAACCCAGTTGCGCTGGACCTCGCCCTGCTTGGCGTAGTGAGTCGATTTCGAAATCACTTAGACTCCTCCATGTACAGTACGTGTTGTTACAGAGATTCACGGGGCTCTGCAAGTAACCCGTCCATATTACCCCGCTCGTCGCCCGAGTCAACAGGTATTTTGGCTCTGACCAGACTTTCTGCACATGTCGTCCATGGGTCATGACGTCGCGACGCTAGCGCTCGACAAACGCCTCGATATCTCCCAGCAATCGCTTTGCCTCCTGGCGGCCCTGAATATACAGGTCGAGGAGCTTTGCCGGATCGTGCTCAACGTGGCCGACCTCGACCGGCTTTTGCGGAGCAACGACCAGCGCACGGCCCTCGCGCTCATACTTCCACAGATGCATGCGTTGGATGTTATAGCGGTCGTGGCGCGTCTCGATAGCCTCGAGCAGGTAGGGGTAGTCGGCATAGCGGGCGCGCGCGGCGGGCATAAACTCGTAAGGCTTTTTCTCGTATGAGCGGTCCTGCGTAACGATAACGACCGCACGGTCGAAGCCCGCCTCCTCGAGCACATGCTCGATAGGGACCGAATCGGCTACGCCGCCGTCGACGTATTTGTGCCCGTCAATCTCGACCGGCGGCGTCACCAGCGGCAGCGACGTCGAGGCGCGCACGGCATCGAGGTCGAGCACGGCGCTTTTGACCGGCAGGTACGCGGCAGTTCCAAAGAGCATGTCCGTCGCGGCGGCGTACATCTCGATGGGGCTGGCGTCGAACGTCTCGTTGTCAAAGGGATCCAGGCGGTCCTGGACGTCGTTAAAGATAAAGTCGTAACCCACAATAGAGCCCGTGGACGCAAACGATGCGGCACCCATGTAGCGGCTGTCGTTACAGAAAGCCAGGTTGATGCGGTTGGCACGGCCGATCTGGTGCGACTTGTAGTTGACGCCGTTGAGGGCGCCGGCCGATACGCCATAGACAGCCGGAATCTCGACGCCGACCTCCATGAGGACGTCGAGCACGCCTGCGGTAAATTGCCCGCGGAAGCTGCCGCCCTCCAAAACGAGCGCGACCTTGCCGGCGTTCTTTGCCCTATCTTCTGCAGTCATATTGACCTCCTGCTGTTTCGTTTGGGCTTCTTCTACCCAGTTTTGGGATAGAGAGCGCATTGGTTTTGGAGTTGCGGAGGACGGGGCGGTCGGCGGGAAAGCGCGTCCCACTCTGCGTTGCTGCGGCGCATGGCAGGCTGAGATTCGATATCATCGCATCTATATAGGGTTGAGGCTTTGCGCGGAGAATCCGCGTATTTGCTTCGCAAATCCGCACCGGCTTCGGCCGCCTGCCGGCGCCCTCGCCCGCGGGCTAAAAACGCTCACGCGTTTTCTTGACGCCCGCGCCCTGCACAGAGTTCGATTTTCCGCGGTACGGACTAGAAATAAAAAGGCAGGTAGATATAAGTATCTACCTGCCTGTTACTTATGGTGGAAGCGCGGAGAATCGAACTCCGGTCCACGAAAGCCCCCTGATTGGCATCTCCAAGCTCAGTCACTGGTTTTGTCTCGGACGCTTTGCGCGCAGCGACACGCTCGCGGCATCCCAACCGGTTCGGTCTTAGCCCGCGCCATACCGATTACGTGCGCAGGAGCATTCCCCTAACATGACGTCGCGCCGGTGTCGGGGAAATCACCGGGTTGACGCGCCGCTATAAACTAAGCAGCGAGAGCCATAGGCTCAAAAGAAGAGTTGTTGTCAATTCAATTTGACGGTACCCCTGTTTAACGAGGCGAGGAGACCTCGGCTTGCTTCCTCTCTCAGAGCTATCGTGTCGAAACCAGTCGCCCCCGGATATTGGGAAAGTCTGGATGGTATCGGACCTGCAAACACCCGATAACCGTCGACTTTTCAAGGAACACGCGGGGTGAGCCCCGCTCGTGGATAGCTATCTTACCACGTTCTAAAGGCAGACAGCTGTTCTATGCACGAGCTGTGAAGACCCTAATGTGCACCACACTTCGCACTTTTGCCACCGAACGCGTCACGTATATTTTCGCCAAGCAAAATTGACCCGTCGAAAGGACCGTTATGGATACCAAGCAGCAACTCGTCAATGCTCTCGCAGGCCTGGGCTCAACCATTACCGAAGCTATGGATGTCATCGAAGGCTTTGTCCCCTGCGGACATCCCGCCCTCACGGTATCGAACGCACTTGTCGTGCTGGACGCTGACGATGATGCAGCTCTCGCCCAGCAGCTTGAGACCGTCGAGGGCTTTATCGACCACGTGAGTGAGAACCGCGGCGTGGCCGCCTACCACGGCATCGAGGTCGAGCTCGCGGGTCCCAAAGCCGATCTGCTCGCAGCAATCCGCGAGGTAGGCGCCCTTATGCAGACCGCAGGCGTCAAGAACACCCAGGTCAACGAGTGGGTCTACCGCAGTCTGGCAGCACTCGATAGCTCCGACGAAAAGGCAGCCGAGCAGCTCGCAGAAAGTCCCGCCATTAAGGCCGAGCTTTTGTAAATAGCAGATGCGGGTCCCTTGGCGCATCGTCGTCCAAGAGGCCTGCAAACAGTTCGCGTCAACTGATAGCCGCGCCGCCGCGTTCGGCCAAAATAAGAATCGGCATCATTTGACGAGGTGTCTTTGCTGCAAGATCGGCATGTTCGAGCAGTTTGCGATCGTTAGTTACCAAGTAATCTGCCCCAGCGCGTCTGCATGCCGCCAACACCAAATTATCCTCGTAATCATGATGAAGCGTTAGATACTTATCGGCCAACCACAAATCGGATGCGTCTGCGCCCACGGCGGTGGCGTTTTCGGTCATATTTCGAACAAACGCCAGCGCGGCCTCGCCTATCGCTCGTGCCGATGCTTCGTCGACCGAGCCTTTTTTAGCAATAACCCTGCGCTTGAGCTCGTGCTGGACAACATACAGTACATCCTTGGCGATATGCACCGGAAAGAGCAACGCTGCGCCAGATTCCGCAGCCCGTCCGATAAACGCACGCGCGGCAAGCGACTCGGCATGGTCGACGCAAAACGAATCAACCCATACGTTGGCATCCACCATTATTTTGAGGGGAGCCCCGCTCACAGGATCATCCCCTTTTGGCGATAATGCTCATCCATGGCTTCGGAATAGATTGCGTCCCAACCGCAATCGTCGGATACGGGCGACGCAGCGATACCCAGGTCCGCGTAAAGCTGATCCGCCGCCGCCCAGGATGCGGCGAACGGAGTATCGGGCGCGACGGTCTGCTGCCGGTCGTCGACGGCCGCAAGCACTTCCTCGCACTGCCCGCCACCCTGCGCGACCTTGGCCACCACCTTTTTGATGAGCTCGGGCAGTGACC
>CABSNH010000097.1 GCA_902478985.1 uncultured Collinsella sp. | reverse complement strand
ATCGCGAGGCAATTGCTGCCGAGGGCTACGATGTGACGGTTCCCATCTTGGTGTGTAACTCCGTTGAGTTCTCGAGCATCAAGGGTTCCGTTGGCGAGCATGTCGAGGAGATGGACCAGCTTATCGTCGCGCGTGAGCGCTAGTCGCTCCGCTTGGCCTTTAGCCTACAATTCAAACACGTTTACGGAGGGCACCCTTGAAAGAGGGCGCCCTCCGTGGCAAGATGGGAAACGTCCGAGGCTAAACAGCTTTGGGTCACCGTGGACGGGCAGGGGCCTCGACGCGGTTAGACACGAGACACATATATTACGCGACCTCGCCCTGGTGGCCGCACACGTTGGTTGCGGCCGACGCGGGCCGCGGGCAAGTGCTTGTAAGGGGAGCCTTGCCTCTCTTGTACGAGAAAGGACGCGTAATGAAGATCATTAAAGCTAAAGACTACGAGGATATGAGCCGCAAGGCCGCTAATATCATCTCGGCCCAGGTTATCCTCAAGCCCGATTGCGTGCTGGGTCTTGCCACCGGCTCCACCCCGATTGGCGCCTACAAGCAGCTCGCCGCTTGGTACGAGAAGGGCGACGTCGACTTCGCCGAGGTCAGCACCTATAACCTGGACGAGTATCGTGGTCTTTCGCACGACGATCCCCAGAGCTATCACTACTTTATGCGCGAGAACTTCTTCGATCACATCAATATCGATCTGAACAACACGCACGTGCCCGATGGCTCCAATCCCGACGCCGCTGCGGCCTGCTCTGAGTACGACAAGATCGTCGCTGCTGCCGGTTACCCGGATCTGCAGCTGCTCGGCATTGGCAACAACGGTCACATTGGCTTCAACGAGCCCGATGACCACTTCTCCAAGGGTACGCACTGTGTCGACCTGACCGAGAGCACCATTCAGGCCAACAGCCGCCTGTTCGACAGCATCGATGATGTGCCCCGTCAGGCTTACACCATGGGCACCCAGACCATCATGTATGCCCGCATGATCCTGGTTGTCGCCAACGGCGAGGCCAAGGCTCAGGCTGTGCACGATATGTGCTATGGCCCGGTTACGCCCAAGTGCCCGGCTTCGATCCTGCAGCTGCACACCAACTGCGTCGTCGTTGCTGACGAGGCCGCTCTTTCGCTCTGCGAGTAACGCGACCAAGCGATCTTACATAGCTTTTCAAAAGGCCCTCGCTTTGCGGGGGCCTTTTTAGTGGACATAGGCCTTGGCACATGCATGACGGAAACCTTGCCGCATGCTTGACTGGACGGTTTGAAATTTTGCAATTCATTCTATAGCAGATTCTATGCACATTTGCCACTATAGAGTCGCGGGCGGTAGCGAGGAATAGGCGAGTTGCGCAACTCAAATAAAAACAGCCGACTGCGCTACACTGCAAATTGGATGGGACATGCTGGCAAGCACATTGACCTGCGCAAAGACCTATTGGTCGGGGGATAAATTACCATCGGGCCTCGCTGTACAAAAACTTGCCAAACACGTACCGGCAGACAACCAAAAACTCTAAGTCGCGCTATTCACGGGGTGACTCATATGGTCCTGCAGCTACGGTGTCCATATGGTCGAGTTGAGGAGCAAGCATGGTAAACGATCTGGGCAATACAGACGACCTCGAGTTGATGCCGACGGGCGGCGGCTATATGGTGCGGCGCGATCGCTTGATGAACGAGCTCATCGTTAAAGGGCGCAAGGCGGGAATCGTTTTGCTCTACGCGCCCGACGGGTTTGGTAAGACGTCGGTGCTGCTGCAATACGTGCAGGAGGTTAAATCGGATCCCACGCGAGGGCCGGTTCGGATTATCGAGGCTGACCGCGCGATTGGACGCGAGCTCTTTATGCAGCTCGAGGTTGTCGCCGATGAGCTTAAGGACAAACCTCATTCGCTCGTTGCGATCGACAACGTGCCCAATCTCGAGCAGCGCGAAACCGAGGATCTCATCGATCGAATCCGCAGCTTACGTGCTACGGGGACGGGGGTCTTTATTGCCTGCCGCCCCTCCAACCGATTGCTTATCCACGGGCTGGGCGATTCGGTAAAAGTCAATGCGCAGATGCTTAAGGTGCACGCCTATGAGTATTCGTCATGGGCCACGGCGTTCTCGATCAGCACATCGCTCGATTTCTATCGGCTCACGCAGGGTGTGCCAGAGCTGGTATCTGCCTTGCAGACGGGAATGTATGGACAGGGCGATGTTGCCGGGTTGCTCGAGAACGAAATCGTCAACGTGTACGGTGCGGCGCTGGTCGATCTCGCATCGCTCGAGAACAACCTGTTGTTTACCGTTGCCTGTTTGATGGTACTGATGGGCGAGGGCCGCATAGCGGAGCTAGAGGCGTGCGGTGTGAGGCTTTCGATGGTCGACCAGTCCATCTTTGTGCGCGATTATCCGATTTTTGGCGTGGATCCGTCTGATCGCACCTTTAGGTGTTTGGGCGCTAAGGACAATGCGCGCCTGAGGCTGCGAAAGCTTGTTGCCGAGATCCGTCCCGAACTTGTATCGCGGGCTGCTCGCATTTTGATCAAGGCGAGCCGATGCGATTTGGCTATGGACCTGGCCGACGCGTTCTTGGACCGCCGTGTGGTGTTGGAGCTAGCCGGGCAGTATGGGGCCGATCTTGCCCTGACCGGGCATGGAGGGGTCATTTGCCGTGCAGCATCGGCGATGATCAAGGCAGATAAGCAGGAGCAAGAGCCGACAGCCGCCGAGGCACTCGGCGTGTATCTGGCGGCTGTCAGCGTGTGCAATACAAAGCTGGCAAGGTATATGGCGTCCGTTATCGAACGTGCGGGTGATCAGGCGGCGCGCGAGCTCGACCCCGCTACCTGGAAAATAGCCCAGGCGCTCACTATCGCCTTTTACGGCGACAATGACTTGGGGCTTCCCGCCAACCCTGTTGTGCAAGAACAGACATCCTGCGAGGTGCTCGACATGCTGTCCGCGCATATCGAGGTCAAGCGCCACCTAACCGAGCGAGCGGGAGACGGCGATGTTCTCGCGAAGCTCAAGGCGTGCAAAGCCTATGATTGCGAGCTCGACATCGCGGGGATTCTCATACAGGCCGACCATATGCTGCTGGAGTTGTTCGACGGCTCGTTTGCTAAACCCGACGAGCGCGATGACAAGATGACGCAGATACTCGAGGCGCTCGATATCCGCGGGCTTAAGGCGCCATCCATATGGCTGCGTATGGTGCTGGCGGCGCGGCGTCTGCTCGCGGGCTTGCCCGTGACCGACGATGTGGCGTTTGGCGAGCTCGACCGCTTTGCGGTGCGTGTTCGCGACAATCAAATTCAACTGTTTGGGCTATTGCTGGAGGGTTGGCAATCGCTGGCGGAGGGACGGCCGGTCAACGCGAAGTTCCGCGCGGTCCAGGTGCTCAAGCTCGCTGATGAATCGATTGCGTACATGCGCGAAAACGCATTGTTGCTGGAACGTGTGGCGTATCTGCGCAATACGTCGCTGGTATCGGTTCGCGAAGAGGCAGAGCTGCTCGACATTAGTAAGACGCAGGTCGGTGGCTCAGAAGCCTGGATCGTGGCGCTGCATCTGGCCGCTGCGGGCCGCGATAGCGATCTTGCTGCCTGGATGTCTATGAATCGCTCGGGGATTTTAGACCCATCGTATCGGCTTTTTGCGCGTCTTGCGATGCATTGCCTGGGCGAGCCTGCCGTCAGGATTCGCAAGAAGCTTCCGGTGCGTGAGCTGTCGCGGTATTCACTACGCGATGACTTTGAGGGCGAAAGCGAGCACCTGTTCCAGGCGGGCGAGGTTGAGGCTGTCGATACCATCGGCCATATTGAGATGCGCATGTTTGGCGCGTTTCGCGCCGAGCGCGACGGTTTCCCCATCACGGATAAGATGTGGCGTCGCAAAAAGGCGGCAACACTTGCCGAACGTCTTGCGCTGGGTATGGATGCCATGGTCGACCGCGAGACAATCGCCATGGAGTTGTGGCCCCATGCCGAGTTTAACGCCGCGCGCAACAATCTGTATTCGACGGTATCGCGCTTGCGCTCGGCTTTGGGTCCAACGCCAGATGGAAAGTCGTGCGTGGTCATCCAAAACGAGTGCATCGGGCTCAACGGCGACTACGTTAAGACCGATGTAAGGCTCTTTGACCAGCTGAGCCGTGAGATCTTGGGAAACCGTATGGGTGCGAGAGGCCCTCACCTGGTTGAGCTATGTCTTAAGGTTGAGCAACTCTACGCGGGCCCGCTATATGTTCCCACTGGTTGCAACCCCACGTTCTTTACGCGCATGCGCCGCATTATGCAATCCAAGTACATCGACTGCATGATTAGGGGAGCGAATGCCGCTCTCGAGGAAAATGACCTGCAATCGGCAATTTGGCTCGTGGAATCGGGGCTTCGCCAAGAGACGGCGCGCGAGGACATGGTTCGCTGCGCCATGCGCGTTTACGGCGCGGCGGGACGACGCCGCGATGTTGTTGAGCTGTACAGCGGCCATATGCACCACCTGAGAGAACAGGTTCAAGGCGTGCCCGAGCCCGAGACAAGGCGTCTGTATGAGCGCCTGGTCGAAGGCAGACTCAAGCGCGTGCTTGTCGAGCGATAAAAAACGGGCGTCCGAATCAATCGGACGCCCGCGGACTACTCGGTATGGCCAGTCGGTTTTAGACGAGCTTGATCTTCTCGATATCCTTGCGCGAGGACTCGCGATACAGCGAGAACTTGCGGCCGATAACCTGAACGACGTCGGCGTGGCAGCGCTCAGCGAGCTCCTCGGCGGCCTCGCGGGCAGAAAGGCTGGAGCCGTCCAGCACGGAGCACTTAACGAGCTCGTGTTTCTCCAGGTAGGCAACCGTCTGCTCGACGGTGCCCTCGTTGACATCGGACTTACCGATGATGATGGCGGGGTTGAGGTGATGGGCCATGCTGCGAAGCTGCTTGACCTGGGCTCCTGTCAGTGCCATGGGTTCTCGCTTTCTATGTATGGGGCGCCCCGCAATGGGGCCTTAATCTACGTGAGCTGTCCCACGATAGCGCAGGAACGGCGTGGTGTGGAGCGCGTTTGCCCAGTTCGCAAAGAATGCGGATGCTGGACGGGTAGACGATGCAGGCTTTAGATGGGCTACGGGCGGGGTACGGAGACCGGCTCCCAGGCGATAAACGCCCATCGGACTTTGCGGATGTGGTCGAGCATGTAGCGTCCCTGCGGTACGCCCTTGGATCCCGGCTCGCCGGCATGGGGGTTCTCGATCATGTGGTGGGCGATATAGTCGCGCAGGCGGTCGATCTTATCCTCGTTGCCATGTTCGAGCATGCGAGAAAAGTCTGCAACGCCCGCCTCGAGACTATCGAAGGTGTCGCGGCGGGGCGATTCAAAATACGTGACCTGCGGCAGCGCACCCATCTGAATAAGGATGTTAAAGGCATACACAAAACCATTACTGCAGGTAACCGAGGCACCGATGGCGTTCATCAGGTACAGGTCATAGCGCGGGCTGGAGTTGGCGACCATCGTGACAGCGCAACGCCGGCGAGCCGTACGGTCAAGCTTGGCAAGTGCCCCCTTCAGGTCGTTCGTAGTAACCGAGCGACTCGCAAAGGCAACATCAACAGCCTTGGCAACCGGCCCAACCAGATCCCAATCATCATCCCAAGCAAGCTCAAGCGGCGTAATCAGGTCTTCGAGCCCGTAATACTCAATGCCGGCATCAAGGGTGCCCAACATAGCAGGAGAAAAGTCAGCAGCAATCACGGAATGCCCAGTCTGAGCAAGCGGAATAGCGATCGACCCAGCCCCGCACCCCATATCGAGCACCGACTCACCAGGCTTAAGGGCCAACAGCTTTATAAAATCCCGAGCATACGGGGCAGTCTCCAGCGGACGAAAATGCCGAGCCCGCTTATCCCACTCAAAAGAATCATCAGTCCGATGTCGAGCGGCCTGCAGACGCATCCATTCGCCATTCCAATCAGCAGAAAGCAGCTCAGAGCGAGCATCCCCATCAACCACGGGCCAACCTCCTAGCAACAAAAAAGCGGCCCCTCCCAAAAGAAGAGCCGCAACCAGCATATATCAGAAAGAACCGATCCAACGCCAAACCGCCATACCAGCAAAGTAGGGCAGAAGCGAA
>CABSNH010000096.1 GCA_902478985.1 uncultured Collinsella sp. | reverse complement strand
GGTTTATGGCCCTGCTCGACATTGAGGAGTACATCCAGACCAAGGAGCGCGTGCTAGCAGACTACGAGGACCAGGACGCCTGGATGCGCAAGACGCTCATCAATATCGCCAACGCCGGCACCTTCTCGTCCGACCGCACCATCTCCCAGTACAACGACGAGATCTGGCACCTGAACTAATTTCGCTTCCCTTACCCATCCTCTTGAGAAACGGAGTCGTAGCGACACGGCTCCGTTTTTTGTGCCCGCACGTTACCCTGCAACCCGACTCGACCGAAGAATCTCGATCTGTAACAGCTACTCGGTAAAAACGGCCCCAGCTGTTACAGATTGAGACATACCGGCCCCTCCCCTTGGGTCTATCTCGATCTGTAACATCTAACGTCCGAAATCGGCCCTACCCGTTACAGATCGAGACAAACGACCGGCCAGACAACCCCAACACAAAGAAAGGCTCCCCTCTCGCCCAGCGGACGGGAGGGGAGCCTTATATGTGACCGCGGCAAAAGGATGGCAATACCGCAGTCGCCCAAAGGGAGGGCCTGGATGCACCGGGCCTAGATAAGGTTCTTGCCAGACACCTTATCGAAGAGATGGGTCGCGTTCTTCTCGAACTTGAACCAGATGGTGTCGCCAGCCTTGAGCGCGCCCTTGGCCTCGAGGTCGACGACGGGGATAATCAGGACAAACTGGCCGTCGGGAGCGGTCACGTGGACATGCTCGGTCGAGCCCATGAGCTCGGTCACCTCGACGGTGCCCTGGAGCGCACCCTCCTCGTCCTTGTCGGCAAGCAGGATCTGCTCGGGACGCACGCCGGCCGTAATCTCCTTCACGTCGCCGCCGTCCCAGTTGAGGGCAAGCTGAGCGCAAGTCTCGGGGGCGAGCGCCACGTTCATATCCTCGGTCTTGACGGTAAAGCCATTGCCCGAGCGCACCAGCTGGGCATCGAAGAAGTTCATCTGCGGCACGCCGATGAAGCCGGCGACGAAGATGTTCGCGGGATGGTTGAAGACCTCCTGCGGCGTGGCGATCTGTTGGACGACGCCGTCCTTCATGACCACGATGCGGTCGCCAAGGGTCATGGCCTCGGTCTGGTCGTGAGTAACATAAATGAACGTGCCCTTGATCTCGTGGCGCAGCTTAATGAGCTCGGCACGCATCTGGTTACGGAGCTTGGCGTCCAGGTTGGACAGCGGCTCGTCCATCAGGAAGACCTTGGGGTCACGCACGATGGCGCGGCCGATAGCGACACGCTGGCGCTGGCCGCCGGAGAGCGCCTTGGGCTTACGGTCGAGGTACTCGGTAATGCCCAGAATCTCGGCAGCAGAGCGAACCTTGCGGTCGATCTCGTCCTTGGGAACCTTCTTGAGCTCGAGCGTAAATGCCATGTTCTCGTACACCGTCATATTGGGGTACAGAGCGTAGCTCTGGAACACCATGGCGATGTCGCGGTCCTTGGGCGCCACGTCGTTGACACGCTTGCCGTCGATGAGCACATCGCCCGAGGTAATGTCCTCCAGGCCGGCGACCATGCGCATCGTCGTGGACTTACCGCAGCCAGAGGGGCCAACGAGGACGACGAACTCCTGGTCGTGAACGGTGAGGTTGAAGTCCTCTACAGCGAGCACACCGTCCTCGGTAACCTTGAGGTTGTGCTTCTTCTCCTCGGTCTTCTTCTTTTTGCCAAAGAAGCCCTTCTTTTTTGACTCGTTGTTGGGATACACCTTCTGAACATGTTTGAGAACGATCTCGGCCATGTCTCTACCTTTCGATATGCGGCGCCGCGCTGAGGGGCGCCGCAGAAACTTGCAAAACAGTTACGGCATCAGCCCTTGACGGCACCTGCCACCACGCCGTCGATGATGTACTTCTGACAGAGGATGTACATGATAACGATGGGGATAACGACCATCATGATGCAGGCCATCATGGGGCCGAGCTCGACGTGGCCGTAGCCGCCGCGGAAGTACTGGATCAAGATAGGAATGGTCTTGTACTTGGTGGAGTCGAGCGTAAGGTAGGGCAGCAGATAGTCGTTCCAGACCCACATGGTCTCGAGGATGCCGACCGAAAGATAGGTGGGCTTCATGATGGGAAGGACGATCTTAAAGAACACCTGGACCGGGTTGCAGCCATCGATCATGGCCGCCTCCTCGATCTCGAGCGGGATGTTCTTTACAAAACCGGCGAACATAAAGACCGCCAGGCCCGCGCCAAAGCCGAGGTAGATAAAGCAGATGTTGAACGGCGTGTTGAAGCCGATGCGGTCCGCCAAATTGGACAGCGTGAACATGAGCATCTGGAAGGGCACGACCATCGAGAACACGAACAGGTAATAGAAGAAGTTCGAAATCTTGCTGTTGACGCGCACTACGTACCAAGCGCACATGGAGCAGCACACCAAAATCAGAACGACCGACGTGACCGTGATGATGAGCGAGTACATAAACGCCGAGGCAAAGCCCTGCTCGTTAAGAGCGTGCACGTAGTTTGCAAGGCCGTTGAACGTCTCAGGCGTAAGCAAATCGAACGCCGTGGTGGTGCTGATTGCAGTTCCCTTTTTAAAGGAATTGAGCGCAATCATGAACACGGGGTAGATCCACGCGAGCGACAGAATCGTAAAGAAAATCGAGAGCGCGCGGTTGATAACCTTATCGCGTTTCATTACTGCTGCACCTCCTTGGACCTCGTGGCCTTAAGCTGGATCATGGAGATGGCCACGACCAGGATGCAGAAGATAACCGCCTTGGCCTGACCAATGCCCTGCCATGCGATACCGGCACGCGAATAGAACGTGTTGTAGATGTTCAGGGCGAGCATCTCGGTGGAGTGCGCGGGGGCGCCGCCGGTAAGGGCGAGGTTCTGGTCGAACAACTTAAAGCCGTTGGTGATGGACAGGAACAGGCAGATGGTGATGGTCGGCATCAGGTTAGGGATCTTAACCTTCCAAAACGTCTGCCATGCCGTAGCGCCGTCGACCTTGGCGGCCTCGATGTAGTCGGACGGAATGGACTGCAGACCAGCGATGTAGATGATCATCATGTAGCCGACCTGCTGCCACAGGGTCAGGATGATAAGGCCCCAGAAGCCAGCAGCAGAGTTAAGAGCGATGAGCTGGGCGCCCACGTTGGAGAGCAGGCAGTTGATCAGAATCTGCCAAATGTAGCCCAGCACGATGCCGCCGATCAGGTTAGGCATAAAGAAGATCGTACGGAAGATGTTGGTGCCTTTGAGCGCCTTGCGGGTGAGCGCCTGCGCAATGGCCAGGGCGATCACGTTGATGAGCACCGTCGACAGGAAGGCAAACGCCACGGTAAAGAAGAACGACGTGGAGAACTGTGGATCGGACAGCGCGCGCACGTAGTTCTCGATACCGACAAAGTGCGCATTGTTGATGGTAATAAACTGGCAGAACGAGAGATAGAAGCCCTGGATAAAGGGGATCACGAACCCGATCATAAACGCCAGGCACGTGGGCAGCATAAAGAGCGGCCACCAGCGCTTGAGTGCTTTGCCCATAAAAGGGTCCTTTCAATATGCAGGGGGCGGGCAAACCAACGTCTGCCCGCCCCCTGTCGCTAATCAGATAGCTTGGGCAGCAACCACTTACTCGGAAGCAGCCTTCTCGGTCTTCCAGCCATCGACGAAGGCGTTCTTGACGCCGTCCCACTTGCTGTTGTCGGCAGCATAGGCAATCAGAGCCTGCTTGAGGTTCTTCTTCCACTCCTCAGAGGGGATGTAGACGAAGTCCCAAGCGACGGTCTTCTTGCCGTCCTTAGCCATGGCAACGGCCTGCTGCGAGAAGACGTTGGTAGTCTCCTTGGCGCTCTTGAACGGAGCGGTCAGACCCATCTTGTCGGCGATGATGCTGGTCGGGGTGTCAGCGGTGACGCACCAGTACATGAAGTCCTCGGTGGCCTTCTGGGCATCCTCGGAAGCCTGGGAGCTCACGCACCAGTAGTTCTCGCCGCCGGAGCACAGGCCCTGGTTCTCCTCGCCGTCAACGCCGATGTAGATCGGCAGCATGCCGAGCTGGTCGTCGGTCATACCGGCCTTGGTGAGGTCAGCGTATGCCCAAGAGCCGTTCTGATAGAAGACGGCCTTGCCGGTTGCGAACTCGTTGGTGGCGTCGTCACCGGTCTTGGAGGCAAGCTGCGAAGGATCGCAGGTGGAGTCGGTGATGTACAGGTCGAAGATCTGCTTGAAGTTGTCGAGATACTCGCCCTTGATCTCGTCGTCCTCCTGGTTGTGCTCCTTCTCGAACTCGTAGTAGAGCGGGAGGTTGGCGAGGTGGGTGGTGTAACGCCAGCTGGAGGAGTCATCCATGCCGGCGGAAGTGAAGGCACCCTCAACGCCAAGCTCGTCCTTGCGGGCCTGGATGTCGTCGGCACAAGCCTTCAGCTTGTCGAAGGAGTTGATGTCCTCGGCCTTGTAGCCAGCCTTCTCGAGCAGCTGCTTGTTGTAGATGATGCCGTAGCTCTCCTGGACCCAGTCGATACCCAGATCCTTGCCGTCGGACTGCAGAGCCAGGGAGTCGTCGATGAGCTCACCGCGGAGCTTGGTATCGGACAGGTCGGCGCAGTAATCCTTCCAGTTCTTAAGACCGGTGGGGCCGTTGACCTGGAACAGGGTCGGAGCGGAGCTCTTGGACATCTCGGACTTGAGCTTCTCCTCGTAGGTGTTGGAGGCGGCGGTCACGATCTTAACCTCGACGCCCTTCTCCTTCTTGTACGCCTTGGCGATCTCCTTCCACTCCTTGTCGACCTCGGGCTTGAATTGGAGGAAGTAGACCTCGGCAGCGTCACCAGAAGCAGAGGAGCCGGAGCCGGCGGAGCCACCGCAGCCCACGAGGCCCAGACCAAGAACCGCAGCCGCGGAACCAGCAAAGCCCAGGAACTGCCTTCTGCTCATTTCGTTCTTCATTACAATCCACCCTTTCACACCGTGGCGGCACCCTTTGCCGCCGCCTTCGGAGATTGGCTCGGGGACTTTGCCCCTTTTGCTGATTTGTACAATACGCTATTTGGCTAGTTGTTTGAACAAGTATTACTAGAGCGGTAGAAAAACTTCGGTGAACGGTAATTTCAACTTGATACTTGACAAGTTTTGTATAAACAATTATTTGTTATCTAATGCAGAGAAAACGCCCGGTCAAGCCGATGTACCGTCGGTTTGACCGGGCGTTTTCTCTTTGAGGCCATGAGTCTCGTCAGGCTGCGAGCTAGCCGGCTATCGCTTGGAATTGACGCGGTAATGGAAGATCTCGGGGTGTGTGCGAGTGTGCGTCACCTCAAACAAGATGCCATCCGAGGTGTACGACTGACTCTCCATGACGGCAACGCAGTTGTATTTGCCGAGGTCAAGATAGCTGCAGTCCTCATCGTTGGCGAGCTCGACACTCACCGTACGACGGCTCGCCATCACTTTGACACCGCGCTTGTGCTCCAGATAGCCGTAAATAGAATCTGCCGCGATCTCGGGAGTCAGGCCCTTGGCGATCGACGCCAAAAAATAGCCATGGTCCACTTGGCGCGCGTTGCCGTTGAGGCTTCGGACACGCACTACGCGAATCAACTCCTCGCCCACCTTAAAGCCCAGGTGACGAGAGAGTTGCTCGGTGCAAACCAGATGTTCGAAAGACTTAACGTCCGTCGATGCAACGGCATTGTTGCGCTTTGCAAACTCGCCAAACGACTCAACCTCTTCGAGTGCGCCCAACATGTCGGTTTCGCCCTTAAGCCAAATAACGCGCACGCCCTTGCCGTGTATGGGCTGCACAAACATCCCGTCGGCCAGCATGCTCAAAGCGCGGCGGACGGTATTGCGCGTGCAGCCAAATTCCGCGGTCAGCTCGGCTTCGGTTGGCAGCATCTCCTGAAACGCATAGGTCCCATTAATGATGCGCGAGCGTATTTCTCGGTAGATTCCTTCGTATATCGCTTTTGGCATTGTTTCACCTCTACATTATTCATTTCCGGCTAGGCACGATAGCATTTCTTAAAGTTGTTTAAACCGAATATCGGTAAAGCGACAGGATTTAACCGTTGACGGTTTCTGTCATGCCCAAATCGGTTTCGCTCAAAACTGCCGGTACGACAATCGTCTGGTCCTCTACAATGAATCC
>CABSNH010000095.1 GCA_902478985.1 uncultured Collinsella sp. | reverse complement strand
GTCGTCGAGCACGATGATCTGGTCGGCGTGCATGATGGTTGCGATGCGCTGGGCCACGACCACGAGTGCGGCGTCGGTAACGTTTTTAGCCAGCTCCTCGCGCAGGCGCGCGTCGGTCTTGTAGTCGAGGGCGCTAAACGAATCATCGAACACCACGACCTCGGGCTTTTTGGCCAACGCGCGGGCGATGGCCAGACGCTGGCGCTGACCGCCCGAAACATTGGAGCCGCCCTGGCTGATGGGGGAGTCGTAACCGCCCTCGCGCTCGGCGATAAAGTCCTCGGCCTGTGCGATGCGCGCGGCCTGGTGCATGTCATCATCGCTTACCATGTCGCCGGCAAACTTGAGGTTGCTCTCAACGGTGCCCGAGAACAGACGCCCCTGCTGCGGGATGTAACCAATGCGGCGGCGCAGCTCGGAAAGGGTCATGTCGCGCACGTCGATGCCGTCGAGCGAAATGCTGCCGCCCGTGACGTCGTACAGGCGCGGAATCAGCTGCACGAGCGTGGACTTGCCCGAGCCCGTGGAGCCAATGATGCCGAGCATCTGACCGGCATGCGTGGTGAAGTTCACGCCGCTGATGACGTCGGCACGGGCATCGGGATACTGGAAGCTCACGTCGCGGAAGGTGAGCTCACCGCGCGGCGCGCTGGCCGCGGGCAGTTTGGGCGAGACAGGGTCGTTGATGCTCGTGGGGCAGGTGATGACCTCTTCCACGCGCTCGGCTGCGACCTCGGCGCGGGGCAGGATAACCGAAACCATGGTGAGGATCATAAACGCCATGACGATCTGCATGGTGTAGGAGATAAACGCCATCATGTTGCCGACCTGCATCACGCCGTCGGACACGCCCTGCGCGCCAAACCAGACGATAAGCACGGTGATGCAGTTCATGACGAGCATCATGAGCGGCATCATAAAGCTCATGGCGCGGTTGGTGTAGAGCTGCGTGGTCATCAGGTCGAGTGATGCCTTGTCAAAACGTTCGAGCTCATGCTCCTCGCGGTTGAACGAGCGGATGGGCATAAGGCCGTCGAGCAGCTCGCGGGCGGTAAGGTTCACGCGGTCCACAAAGCTCTGCATCTTTTTGAACTTGGGCATGGTGAGGCCCATGAGCACGCCGACAACGGCCGAAACCGCGATGATGGCCACAGCGATGGTCCACTCCAGGCCGGTGTGGTTGGCCAGGACGCGCATGACGGCGACGATGCCCATGACGGGGGCCATCAGACACATGCGGATAAACAGGGTTGCGGCCATCTGGATCTGCTGAATGTCGTTGGTGCAGCGGGTGATGAGCGAGGCCTGGCTAAACTTGCCCACCTCGGCCGGCGAGAAGTGCATAACCTTGTTGAAGGTCTCGCGGCGCAGGTCGCGGGCGATGGAGCAGGCGGTGCGCGACGCCACGGCACCGGTCAGAATGGTGGCGACGAGCGACACCAGGCACAGCCCAAACATCGTGGTCGCCATGTGGCTCAGGTAGGCGTTCTGCACGTCGGCGGGGTCGATGCCCTGTGCCTTGTACTCGTCCTGTACATAGCTCACGGCGCGCTGGGTGACGATGGAGCCCGACATGGAGCCCATTTTGTCCGCCATTTGGTTGGCGCCCTCGACGAGCTTGCTTTGGTCTACCAGACCGCCCTCGACACCCAGGCGCAGGCTCTTCATGGTGATCTTACCGCCGTCGGCATCGATCTGCTTTTGCATGTTCTGCGCCGCTGCGGCCTTCTGCTGCATCTCGGCGAGCTGCTCGGGGGTGGGCATGGCCTGGGCAGCGTTGTTGTCTTTCTCGCTGGACGAGCCCATCATGTCGCCCATGGAGTCGGCGTCAATGCCCTGGTCGAGCGAAAGGACGACAGTCTCGGGCAGGCTCATAATGTCGGCAATCTTGCCTCCATCGGCTCGCTCTTCCTCGGTACCCTTGTACGTTCGAATGCCGTTTTTGTCTGCCTTGCCAAACGCAGCCTCTACCGTCTTGGCGTCCTTGGTGCTCATAAAGAGTTCAAGGTCGTCGAGCGATTCGGCGCGGATGGTGTCGGGTACGGGCGAGGCGATGCCGCCTTGCTGCACACCCACGTCGACGATGTCGCTCATATAGGTAGGCAGCGCCAGATCGGCGTTGCAGCTGATTACGATAAGCACGATAGCTGCGAACAGTGCCAGGATATGCTTTTTAAAGAGCTTGAGAATCCTCACTCGGCATCTCTCCTTTCTTGATTGCGGTCGATAATTTCGTTGGCACGCCTAAGAAGGCGCACCATCTCTTGGGTATCTGTTTCGCCGAGCTGCTCGAGGAAAGCCGCGGTGCGGGCCTCGAATTCCCGACGTTTGATTTCGAGATCCTGGAATCCCTTGTCGGTCACTATGACGTGTACGCGACGACGGTCAGTCTTTGAGTGCTCGCGCTCGACCCAGCCCTTGGCTTCGAGGGCGCGTAGGATATTGGCGATGCGGGCGCTCGAGACCCAGGCGCGATCAGCGAGTTCGCTCGGCGTGAGCGAACCGCCGGCGAGTATGAGGGCGCGCATGACGGCCATCTCGCCGCCGAGGGCTTTGTCCGCAAAACGCGAAATGCGCTGATGCATGCTGCCGAACTCGGTAAGGAGCTGACGCCCAAGTTCACGGAAATCGGTATCTTCCACCGAAAACCCCTAACACTAGAAACTATTTTCGGTGAAAGATGATACCCCTGCACGCGCGCCCTATACGGAAGATTTTGGGACATGCCTAGAAAACCACCTTTAGGCGACCTCCGTACACCGTCGGTATCAGCAAAGTTAGGGGTAGATCGTTAGGCATGTCCTAAAACCTACTCAAAGGTACTTTACCCTGCTAAAGCTGGCATAACAGCTAGAGTGAACGTCGTACAAAGGCAAGGAAAAATACCAAACAAATCGGTGAACGGTAGTTGTTCGCGCGCGCATTTCCTGCGGGTTTGTAAAAAACGCCCTAATGGTATAAAAAAAGAAACATATAACAGCCCAGATGGAGAGGGTGGCTATGTTATCCTTCACAGACGGGTGAAATCTTGGGTTTTGGGTTGTAGTTCCAAGGTGGACAAACGTTTTTCCTGCACCAACGTGTGGTGAAGAACGGAAGAAGCCGGTAGTGCAAGCCGAAAATTCAAGAATTCAATAAGCAGCGGTGTGAGAGAGCGCCGCATTACACGTAACTAGGAGCGTGGTTACACAATGCAGGAGGCATGGGAAGGCTTCAAGGAAGGTATCTGGACGGGAGAGGTTGACGTCCGAGACTTCATCCAGAAGAACTACACCCCCTACGAGGGCGATGAGTCGTTCCTCGTAGGTCCGACCGAGCGTACCAAGGAGCTGTGGGGCGAGGTTCTCGACCTGCTGCTTAAGGAGCGCGAGCAGGGTGGTGTCCTCGATATGGACACCAAGACCGTCACGGGTATCGTGAGCCACCCCGCTGGCTACATCGATAATGCCCATCGCGACAAGGAGACCATTGTTGGCCTCCAGACCGACAAGCCGCTCAAGCGCGCGCTGCACGTCAACGGTGGTATCCGCATCGCTTGCCAGGCTGCCAGCCAGCACGGCTACAAGGTCGACGAGAACGTTGTCGAGCGCTACACCTTCGAGCGTAAGACCCACAACGCTGGCGTCTTCGATGTTTACACCCCCGAGATGCGTGCTTGCCGCTCGGCTCACATCATCACCGGTCTGCCCGATGGCTATGGCCGCGGCCGCATCATCGGCGACTACCGTCGTGTTGCCCTGTACGGCGTCGACTACCTGATCAAGGACAAGGAGGCCCAGAAGGCTTCCACTCCGACGGTCATGACCGCCGACAACATCCGCGATCGCGAGGAGCTGCAGGAGCAGATCCGCGCCCTCGGCGAGCTCAAGATGATGGCCGAGACCTATGGTTTCGATATTTCCAACCCTGCTACCAACACGCAGGAGGCCATCCAGTGGATGTACTTCGCCTACCTTGCTGCCGTCAAGGAGCAGAACGGCGCCGCTATGTCCATCGGCCGTACCTCTACGTTCATCGACATCTATGCTGAGCGCGACCTTGCCAACGGTACCTTCACCGAGGAGCAGATCCAGGAGTTTGTGGATCACTTCATCATGAAGCTCCGCATGGTCAAGTTTGCCCGTACCCCCGAGTACCAGGCCCTGTTCACCGGCGACCCGCAGTGGGTCACCGAGTCCATCGGCGGCATGGGTGTTGACGGCCGTACGCTCGTTACCAAGATGAGCTACCGCTACCTGCACACGCTCGAGAACATGGGCACCAGCCCCGAGCCCAACATGACCGTTCTGTGGTCGACCCGTCTGCCCGAGAACTTCAAGAAGTTCTGCGCCAAGACTTCTGTCGCCAGCTCCTCGATCCAGTACGAGAACGACGACCTCATGCGCGTCTATCACGGCGACGACTACGGCATTGCCTGCTGCGTGTCCTCCATGCGCATTGGCAAGGAGATGCAGTTCTTCGGCGCTCGCGCCAACCTGGCCAAGTGCCTGCTGTACGCACTTAACGGCGGTGTTGACGAGGTCTCCAAGAAGCAGGTCGGCCCCAAGTACCGCGCCGTCGAGGGCGACACGCTCGATTACGACGACGTTGTGGCCAAGTACAACGACATGATGAAGTGGCTTGCTGGCGTGTACGTCAACTCGCTGAACATCATTCACTACATGCACGACAAGTACTGCTACGAGCGCATCCAGATGGCTCTGCACGACAAGCACGTGCACCGCTGGTTCGCTACGGGCATCGCTGGCCTTTCCGTCGTGGCTGACTCCCTGTCCGCCATCAAGTACGCCAAGGTCCACCCCGTCCGTGACGAGAACGGCATCATCGTCGACTTCGAGACCGAGGGCGAGTTCCCCAAGTACGGTAACGACGACGACCGCGTCGACCAGATCGCTCACGACGTTGTGCACCAGTTCATGGAGTACATCCGCATGAACGACACCTACCGCAACTCCGTGCCCACGACCTCGGTTCTGACCATTACCTCCAACGTCGTGTACGGTAAGAAGACCGGCTCCACGCCCGACGGCCGCAAGGCTGGCCAGCCGTTCGCCCCGGGTGCTAACCCCATGCACAAGCGCGATAGCCATGGCGCCATCGCTTCGCTGTCTTCGGTTTCCAAGCTCCCGTTCCGCGATGCTCAGGACGGCATCTCCAACACCTTCTCCATCATCCCGAGTGCGCTCGGCAAGGAGGACCAGGTGTTCTTTGGCGATATCGACCTTGATCAGCTGGGCGAGTAACTATTGTTAGTGCTATACTAACAATAACGATTACTGATTAGCGCGCCGGTTTCGGCCGGCGCCTATCGATCGAAGGAGACACATTATGAAGGTTTCTGAAGTTTCCGAGACTCAGGCCGATAACCTGGTCCACATGCTCGACGCTTACGCCGAGAAGGGTGGCCACCACCTGAACATCAACGTCTTCAACCGTGAGACGCTGCTTGACGCTCAGGCTCACCCCGAGAAGTACCCGCAGCTGACCATCCGCGTTTCCGGCTATGCCGTGAACTTCCACACGCTCACCAAGGAGCAGCAGGACGAGGTCATTGCGCGTACCTTCCACGACAAGTTCTAAAGGGATTTAACTCCCGCAGGATCGCCGGGGCTGTTTGGGCTACCTCCCAAAACGTCCTCGGACATGCAAAGAGGCTCGCTGCGCACTTCGTGCGGCGAGCCTCTTTGCGTCCTGCGGAATTTTTTGGGAGATAGCCCAAACAGCCCCGGCGGGGGTCCTGTGTAGTCACCCTTTAGGCGGAACTCTCCTAATTATTTGGATGAGTCGTTTACTTACTTGTACTGTTACCGTCTTCCCGCTCTTGTTGGGGTATGCTTTGTTCGTATGTAAACGTATGACATGTTGATGGGGGAGGGTGCTATGGCTCGCGAGGGCGCTCGTTCTAAGGATTCGGCTAAGCCTGGCATCAAGGAAGTTGCAGCGGTGGCGGGGGTTTCGCCTACTACGGTATCTCGCGTGCTTAATAATCGCGGCTATATTAGCCAAGAGACCCGCGATAAGGTCCATGCCGCGATGAAGCGCATCAACTATACGCCCAACGATATCGCTCGTGCCATGCTCAACGGTCGCCTGAATCTTATCGGTATGATCGTCCCCTATGTCAGCAGTCCGTTTCCTGTCTCTTAT
>CABSNH010000094.1 GCA_902478985.1 uncultured Collinsella sp. | reverse complement strand
CACTATCCCCTTCAACCGGAGATTGGTCGACGGTGGCCTCGCTGCCTTCAACATCGTCACCGCGTGAAGTTACTCCGTCATCACCTGCAGAAGCCACATCCGTCACAGCTTCAGCGGGCTTCGCCTCGTTCAACCCGTAAGCAGCAACTACAGGACTCATCAATGACGAAAATGTCAGAAGAGCAGCCAGAGAAAAACTGGTTGTGACACGTAAAACCTTTTTCATATTGAATCCCCAGTCAAAATGAATATCCATGTTGCAACATTATCCAACAATTATCTCTTCTTTTGAACAATTGTCATTGAAAGGAATCGTGTTGAATCAAGATGGCACGAAACGGAGATCCCGATTCGTTTGGCCATCTGCTAACTTGGCAACCCTTACCGTTGCCTTCACCCAAATGCAACTAAAACCGTTGCAAACGCAATTAGGTATAATTCTTCCAAATCGCCTAGAGAAAGTGTTTGAATGCTGACCGTAATCGTGCCTACTTACAATGCCGAGTCGTATCTTTCTCAGGCTATAGGCAGCCTATTAAACGAAAACAAAATCAACCTGGAGATCCTCGCCATCAACGACGGATCCACCGACAACTCGCTCGCCGTTATGCAAGATTTCGCTGCGCGCGACTCACGCGTTCGAGTGATCGATAAGGCAAACCAGGGTTACGGCGCAACCTGCAATCTGGGCATTCGCGAGGCAAAGGGCGACTGGATTGCCATCCTCGAGCCCGATGATTGGATCGAGCCCGGAATGTACTCCGACATGCTTGCCTTTGCCAAACGCGAATTTGGCGATCCGAACAAGCTCGATATTATTGAGACCCCGTATTGGATCATTCGCAACCCCGATACTCCCCAAGAGGTCAAACTACACTGCGCATATCGCGGTCGCATTAAACCGCCTCGGCAACCATTCACCATTCACGACGCTCCACACCTGCTGGCCCATCATCCGTCCATTTGGTCGGCAATCTATCGTCGCGACTTCCTGTTGCAAAACAATATCTGGTTTAAGGAAATCCCCGGTGCGGGCTGGGCCGATAATCCATTCCTTGTCGAAACGCTATGCCAGGCAAAGGCGATCGCTTACTGGCCCAAGCCGTATTACTGCTACCGCGAGGAAACGCCCGAAAAGGCGGCTGCTCTGGCCAAGCGTGACCCCTTGATGCCGTTTAATCGCTGGAACGATATGGTCGATATTCTTGAGCGGCTCAACGTCACCGACCCCGCCGTTTGGACACCCCAAATCACACGTGGCTTCACCTATATGGGCATCATGATTGAGCACAGCGGAATTGAAGGCCACCCCGAAATCGAGCGGGCGATCCACAGGATGTTCGAACGCATGCCACAAGAGCTGGTATTTGCCAATCCTCGCGTTACTCCCGCGGCCAAAAAGCTCTATGCCGAGTATATGGGCATCGCCGACCCTAAAATCAGCTACTGCGCATACGCCAAGGACCTCGTGGGCGAGGGCTTGTATAACGTATGGAACAAGGGCCCCAAGCAGACTCTAAAAATGATCACATCGCACTTTGGTTCATACAACGCACGCGCTGGAAAATAGTCTGATGGGCAGCAAAGCAAGCAGAAATACCTCCATCGAGGCGCTGCGCTTGGTCGCGGTCGCCGGGATTGCGATATTCCACACGTTTCAGTGGACCTTTCAAGCCGTCTGCGCCGGTCTACCGGAATATGCGCCGCTCGCCGTCTTCCCTTACTCCGGCGCGCTCGGCCTCATCAACCTGCTGGGCTGCTGGGCCAACGAGGTCTTCTTTATGATCTCGGGATACTTCCTTATTCCCTCGGCGGTACGCGCCCTCCAAAACGGTTCATCCGCGCAGGGCCTCACGCTCAAATCGCTTGATCGCCTCAAAAAGATCGTCTTGCCCACGCTCTTTTATTGCGCAGCTTGCCTGCTTGTTTCGATGTACGTCTATCCCCTGCCCGAAATCTCGCTGCATGAGATTGGCTGGCTCACGTTGGGCATCGAGTTTATCTGGGTCTACGCGGTATCCGTATTGCTCGTCCCAGTGATTGCGTTGATACGGCAGCGAATCGGCAGCAAAAGAGCCCCGTTTGTCGTAGCACTTCTTGTGCTCGCAACATTTGGAATCAACTGCTACATCGCGGCGACGGCAAACGAAGCGGCCGGTATCATTTTGTGGCGCAAACTCATGAGCGCCGTTACCTACCTGGTCGCGTTTATTGCAGCTGGAGAAATGCGCTTTGCCCTCGAATGCCACGGCAACGCATCCGGCGCTCAAAAATCCAAGATCGTACTCATCGGACTCGTTGCCGTCACCATCGCGCTCGAGCTTCTGCTATCGGCAAATAGCCAGTACGACGCGCTCTGGAAGCTCTCCTACAAGTCCACTTCCGTCATATCCTTTATCTTGGCCGCCGCATCCGTTGCCGCCGCAGCGCTCCATCAGCCGCGCCACGAAGTCCCAGCTGCAGACAAGACAATCATGTCTCTCGCCGCAGGAACGCTCGCTTTCTACGCCGTGCAGTCGTTTACCTGCAACGTCTGGCGACCCATCTTCGACAATGCAATCTACACCATGGCAACAGGCATCCAAACGGGAACGCCCCGTCCAGCCGCCGCCATTTTGCTCGGAATCCTTATGAGCCTTTGCCTCGCGCTTTCCCTGCTCCTCGTGGATATCGTGCGCAGAGCCGTAGTCGAGTCCATCAAGGCCCGTATGAACGGCTAAGCGACCTTCTGACTCCTCAGACCACGAAGCGCGCTTACACCCGAAACAAATAAAATCGCAAAGACAATCGCCCAATTCTTGCAGCCAAATACCGGAATATGAACGATCGCATGGTCATGCATAACAACGAAATAGCCCAGAACAACAACCAGGGGCAATGCCATGAGCAGCGACTGGATCAACACCTTTCGACGACGACCGTCTTGTGCGCCGCCCCGTATCGAGCAAACGAGCACGGCAATCCAGATCACCAATACGACGGCAAACGAAACAAGACAAACGACGTTCGAGATCATCGCATAACCGGCAGTTGAGCAAATGGCGAACTGCTGCGGGCTCATGCAATAAAACTCCTTCAAAATCTGAGGCCAGTCAGCCTGGGGCAACAGTGACGAAGTCCCATGCGCAGACCATAGGCCCATCTCGCCCAGAACGTTCGAAAAGACCTCGTCCCAGCCCAGCACAAACGCCGCGACAACCCATTTCATCGCCCAGGTAAACACAAACGAAAGCCCAAACCCAAAGAGCGCCTGCAGCATCGTGACGACGCAACGCTTGGGGCGCTCACCCTTGGGGAGCGCAATGAAGGCGAAAAAGCAATGCAGGGCGACAACTGCGGCAGGAATCGTTAAAAAGTCAAGAAACGAAAACACGGCGCCCGTCGCTATCGACCAAAGGACAAGGCGGCTTGTGAAAACCCGTGCGTTCGGGGCCGAGCCCAAACGAAGGCTCATGCAAGACATCATGATGAGCGCCACAAAGAACGAGATGCACAGCAGCAGATCACCGATAAAATTGAAAAACAGATTGGTCGAGAACAGCAGGATTGCAAGGAAACCCAACGTCACTGGCTTTGAAAACCGCTTCCGCAAGGCAACGTAAGCGCAAGCGGAGCCGACAATCGCCAGAGCGGCCGCAGGCACCACGACAACGTCGATACCGCCAATAAACAGGCAGGCATTCGTGAGTAGCTGCCATCCATGCCAATACCGGTAGTACTGCTGATGCGTAATCCCACCGGCTTTCGTAACGTCATCAATCTCGGCAACAGTCATCGTCTTAAACGGAGAACCTTGGTCCTTTTGCTGTGCGACTTCAATGATAAAGCGATTGTTATCAAAGCAAACAGGACCAGCTGCAACACGGTGGTCGTAGACATACATGTCAGACAACAGGGCAGAGGACTCCGAACCCTGCACATGCGACTCGATGACGGGCCTCGGCAGACAATTTGCCGCGGTATTGCTCAGGACAAATGCGGCCTGAAGAACCAAAAACAGCAACATGACCTTGACGGGAAGGCTATCGGCAAAGGAAGCTAAACGAGTTTTATTCACAGGGCATCCAAACACAAAGATCGCGTCCACAGGAATCGGCTCCTATGTAATACCACAATGCGCGGTTGCAATCTCGCCACACGTCAACCAGGCTTGTAGCAAACGTTCTTGGTGATTAGCGGAACATTACTCGCGAGCGCCCGCCTACGCTTACAATAGTCGTGTCCCATGGGACACGTTGTTTATTCCGCAGGGCCGATATACTGCCCACGCGAAAGGATATTCTCGTTCATGACTTCCACCCTTCCCGCTCCCATTGATAAGCTCGCCATCGTTGTCGTTACGTACAAGCGCCAGGAGCTCTTGGCCAACCTGTTCGAATCTATGACCGAGCTCACGGCCGCGCCCTGGCGCATCGTGATTGTCGACAATGAGAATTCGCGCGAGACCGAAGCCATGTGCGTCGCATTCAACGAGCGCCTCGCCAAGCTGTGGGGCATCGACACCGATCAGCCCGACGCAAAGGGTGGCACCGACCGCGTCATCTACGCCCCGCAGCTCGAAAACGGCGGCGGTGCGGGCGGCTTTTCCGCCGGCACCAAATGCGCCTATGACCTAGGCGCACAGTGGTTCTGGGTGATGGACGACGACGTGCTCGTCATCCCCGAGGGCATTGAGCGCCTGGCCAAGTGGACCGACCGCTACGACGTTATCCAGGGTTCGCGCCTGGACTTCGACGGCGGTGCCTTCTTTTGGCAGTACCAGCTCATCCTTTCGCTTGGTATCCCCAACCCCATCGCTAAGTGGGACCTGGGCCCCGAGGGCTACCGCGCCATGAACCAGCTGTGCTTTGAAGGCGGCCTGTTCTCGCGCCGCGTAGTCGACAAGATCGGCCTGCCCGATGCACGCTTTTTCATCTACGGCGACGATGCCTGCTACGGCTATGTTGCGAGCCAGCACTTCCCCGCCGCCGTGGTTGCCGACGTGGTGCTCAGGCGCGCCCGCGCCGTCTCTAACTGGGACATCGCCGGCAAACGCCAGCTCAACTCCACGAGCGACACCAACCGCTACTACATCATGCGCAATCGCGGCTTTTTGGCCCGCTACATGCAGATTTACGGCGACTACCACCCCATCTTGTTCCGCTTGGGCAACGCCGCGACCTTCTGCAAGGAGTTCATTCGTCTAGCAGCGGTCGACAAATGCTTTAAGACCGGCATTCCGGCGCTGCGCCGCGGCATGAAAGATGCCCGCAAGATCATCAAGGATCCCGGCTGGAAGCCCATGCCGCCCATGAAGGACGCGGAGTAGCGGGCACCCCTACAGCCGCTGGCACACCGCTGCCACACGGCGCCCATCAAAACCGAATCCCCAGCGCATGCGGCCCACACCGGGTCGCGGTACGCGAATCTTGTCGATGCCGTCGCGCTCTATGTCGAGCAGCGCCTGAACGGCCAGCAGCTCTAGGCCCAGCGCGTCCACACCGGAGTCAAACATCATATTGATCGTTATCAGCGGGCGCTCGTCGAGCATGCCGATCGTGTCTGCCACGTCAAACACGGTGCCCGTAGGAAATACCTGGATGTCCCAGCGATCCGCGCCACGCTTTCGCCTCGAGGCAGGATTGGCATAGCCCGGCAATCCAAAGCAGAGTCCCTGCAAGAGCAGGTGATATGGCAGCGGCGCATCTGTGTCGGTCGCGTCGATTCCCGCATCTCCCAGGATGCGTTCTAACGCCCGCTTCACCGCATCCTCGTCCCCACGGCACAACCCGTCTCGAAACGTATCGACGTCTCGAACGTCCTCGGCAGCACGCTCAAACCAATCAATAATCACCAGACGAAAGGCCTGGCGAAGCTCGTTATTGGGCAACCGCAGAGCACGGAGACGACCACCATGCTCCGGCTCCTCAATCAAATCCGTCGTCAGGAAACCGGACAGATACAGCGCCGTCCACAGGCCATCATCAGGCGAGGCCTCTGGCCCCGCAGCGCCCAAACCAAGCGAGACCTCAACGCATCCATGAGCCTCGAGCAAATTGAACAGAGCCGAAAGGCGGTCAAGATTCCACCCGGCAACTACCCTACTTAGGCAATCGGCATACCCATACAGATCGGCTCGCGCAGGCGCCGTGCAGCCTCGGTCCAGAAA
>CABSNH010000093.1 GCA_902478985.1 uncultured Collinsella sp. | reverse complement strand
CGCCCGAAAGCTCGCAGGGCACCTTGTTCTCGTTGCCCGTAAGCCCCATCTGCGCGATCAACTCACGCGCACGCGCTTCGGCCTGCTCGCGCGGACGCTTGAGTACGCGAACCGGAGCGTCGGTGATGTTTTTCATCACCGTATAGTGCGGGAACAGATTGTAGTTCTGAAACACCAGACCAAACCGCGAGCGCGCCTGTTTAGGCACATCGCCCTTTGCGTACACCGCGCCCGAACCCGCATCCGTCGCGACGGCAAGGTCGCCAAACGAGAGCGAGCCACCGTCGAGCGTCTCGAGCAGCGTGGCGCAGCGCAGCAGCGTGGACTTACCGCCACCCGAAGGCCCGATAATCGCCACAACCTCGCCACGCTTTACCTCGAGTGAGATATCCTTGAGCACCTTATTGCCGCCAAACGCCTTGCGCGCGTTCGCTATATTCATTACCGAATTAATCATGGTAGTAATCCAATTTTTTCTCGGCGGCGCCCAGCAGCATCTCGACCACGAAGTTAAAGACCCAGTAGATCAGCGCCGCAATCGCAAACGGCACCATGCTCACCTGCGAGGCAACCAGCGCCTTGGCGGTCGAGAACATCTCACCCACGCCAATGGCAAACGCCAGCGACGTGTCCTTGACCAGCGTGATGATCTCGTTGCCCATCGCCGGCAGAATACGCTTGGCGACCTGCGGCATCACGATATACAGAAACGTCTGCGTGCGCGAATAGCCCAGCACCTCGGCGGCCTCATATTGACCGCGCGGAATCGACTGCAAGCCCGAGCGATAGATCTCGGCAAAGTAGCCGGCGTAGTTGATGATGAACGCCACAACGCACGCCGTCCATTTGGAATCGGGCGTGAGCGAGATGCCGAACACGTAATACGGGGCAAAGTAGATGGCAAACATCTGCAGCATGAGCGGCGTACCGCGCATGACCGAAATGTAGATGCGCGCAATCCAGCGCAGCGGCGCGACCTTGCTCATGCGCATAAACGCCACGGGAATTCCCAGGGGAATCGACCCGAGCAGCGTCAGCACAAACAGCTGCAAACTGACCAAGAACCCCTGGCCAAGCATCTGCATCATGACTTGAATAGACAACCTAAGCTCTCTTTCACAGCAACAGAACAGCGAACCCAATACTAAAGCGGGTTTTCCAGGTGCCCGAGTTTGCCGTGAAAGAGGAGCGTCGCGTACTAAATGTACGCAAGCGACGGTTTGAACGGCAAAATCGGGTGCTTGGGAAAGCCGCTATTTCAAAACCCAGTTGTCGAAGGATAGACCGTAGCTCGCATACTTATCACACAGGTCCTTGACCGTGCCGTCCTCATAGAGTGCCTTGAGCGACTCGGTCACGGCATCGGCCGACTTGGTGTCGCCCTTCTTAAAGCCGACGGCGTAGTGCTCGCTGGACAGCGGCTCATCAAGCTGTATATAGGCATCGGGCTTGGCGGCAAGCTGATACTGGGCAATCGAGAGGTCACAGGCGACGGCATCGACTGCACCACTCTCGAGCTGCATAAACGCCGTGTTGTACTCACCGATGGTATCGAGCGTGGCAAACGTCGCGGCCAAATCCTTCTGGTCGCCCTCGAGCACATCCTGTGCAGCGGAATCAGTCTGGGTAATCACGGTCTTGCCGGCAAGATCGTCCCAGCTCTTGATGCCTGCATCCTTCTTTACCACCAGCACCTGCTCGTTGAGCATGTACGGCTCGGAGAACGTGTAGTCGTCCTCGCGGCCCTCCATGGTAAAGCCGTTCCAGATACAGTTGATGGCGCCCGAGTTGAGCAGCGTATCCTTGGCATCCCAGTCGATGGCCTCGTATTTGACCTCCCAGCCCTGCTTATCGGCAACAGCCTTGGCCAAATCGAGATCAAAGCCGGTGTACTCGCCATCGTCGCCCACAAAACCATACGGAGGATAGGACTTATCAAAGCCCACCACGAGCTTCTTGGACTCCGCAGCGCCCTTCACATCCTTGGCCGCGGCAGAGCCAGCGGCGGAGCCCTTGCCGGCGCCACCGCCGCAACCGACAAGACCAAGGCCAAGCACCGTGGCGAGCGAGCCGGCTAGACCAACAAACTGACGACGAGACATATCGGTATTCATGGTATCCCCCTTGATGGCACTTTAGTTAGGTAAAGTGAGTCATGTAACGTTCAGAATCATACACTTTAGTGAGATAGAGTACAAGGGAGGGCTTGCCCGGCGTGGGCGGGGAGCGGCGCGTAATTAAGTTTCCTGCTCTACAGTCCTGCGCAAGACGGAAAGCACATTAAGTGCTTTCCTTTGCGTGCGGAACTCGCGATAAACTTAATTACGCGTCGCTCCCCGCCCACGCCGGGCAAACGTCGTTGGACTTATCACTGACGTGAAGTGAACGCTTGTATATCGTCTGCTAGCTTGGCACGGTACAATGCTTTAAGATTTCAATTTGTAAATTAGTGGGGTTAATTCATGGCAGAATCTCGTGCGGAGCGTAAGGCTCGTCGTGCTTTGATCGAGGCGGCTGAGGGGTCGAAAGAGGAGAAATCTTCTGCGAAATCCAAGTCTTCCAAAGCTGCAAAAAGCAAATTGACCAAGAGCAGGGCTAAGGCCAAGCGTGCCAGCTCTCGTCGGAGCGAGGACAAGGCATCTCAGACTCGCTCCAAGCGCCCGCATAAAGATCCGGTTTCGCCTGCGCGTAAGGCTGTGGACCCCAAGTCTCCTTGTTCCATCATGCGGGCTTGCGGTGGGTGCACGGCGCTCAATCGTCCTTATAAGAAGCAGTTGGCGGCTAAGCAGGCTGCTATGGAGGAGCTGTTTGCCGAGCTTTGTGAGCGCGAGAGCATTACTGTCGATCCTATTCGCGGTATGGGCGTCACCCTGGGCGACCCGGGTAAATATCCTGCGCCGCGCGGGTTTCGCCATAAGGCCGCCACTCCCTTTGCCCCCGGCAGAGAGGGCGCTGTCCGTTGCGGTTTCTTTGAGCGCGGCACGCACAAGATCGTTGCCGTACCCGAATGCCCCGTCGAGGCACCGGGCGCCCGTCAGATTCTCAACGGCATCGCACGCGAAGCTGAGCGGCTGCATATTCCCGCCTTTAATGAGGACAAGCATCTTGGTTTGCTTCGCTATGCCGTCGTCCGCTGCGGCTGGCGTACCGACCAGGTCATGGTCACGCTCGTGACCGCTCAGCGCGACTTGCCGCATGCGCAGGAGTTCTTTGAGGCTGTCGCCGCACTCAATCCGCACATCGTCACCGTCGCCCAAAACATCAACGGACGTCCCGGCAACGCCATCCTCGGCGAGGAAACCCGCATTGTATATGGCGCCGAGTGCATGCGCGACCAGCTGCTCGGTTGCGAATTCGATATCTCCCCTACCGCGTTTTATCAGACCAACCCGCAACAGACCGAGCTGCTCTATCAGCTCGCTATCGACGGCATGGATTTGCACCAGGGCGATGTGCTCATGGATGCCTACTGTGGCAGCGGTACCATCGGCCTGTGCGCAGCCAAAGCCGCCCAGGACAAGGGCATCGGCATTATGCTGCTTGGCGTGGAGCGCAACCACGCCGGCATCGCTGACGCACGTCGCAACGCCGAGCTCAACGGCCTTACTCGCAACGCATGGTTTATGGCCGACGATGCCACCGATTACATCCTAGATGCCGCCGACAACAACGAGCGGATCGATGTCCTTTCCATCGATCCGCCGCGCGCCGGCTCCACCCCCGAGTTCCTCGAAGCTGCCTGCGCACTTAAGCCGCGCCGCATCACCTATATCAGCTGCAACCCCGTGACCCAAGAGCGCGACCTGCATCAGCTCTTCGACGGAGGCTATCGCCTGCTCAAGATCACGCCCGTCGACATGTTCCCCCATACCGACCACACCGAAACCGTAGCGGTCCTCGAACGCCGCTAACCAACCTCAGTAGATTTTTGGGACAAGAAAGGGGGCGACCCGTCTGGGCCGCCCCCTTTCTTGGTTTATTAATTCCGCTACATCCCCTTGCGCAGGTCGCACACGCCGGCTGCCGCCATCTCGCGCAGCAGCGTCTCGCGATCGCGCGTCACGATCAGATCCAACGGGAAGTGAATCTCGTCGAGCATCTTGCGAGCGTAATCGAGCTTACCAATGGCCATGCCAATGTGCGCATCGGTCGAAACGCCAATGCCCACGCCCAGCTCGGCGCAGCGCTCAGCGATCTTGCGGCATACGGCCCAATGCTCAGTGTCAACACCGTGTTCAAGACTATGGTTGTTGATCTCGATAATCTTGTGCTTGGCCTTAGCCGCCAACAGCACCTCGTCGATATCGAACGGCACGCCCGAACGCCCCGTGTGACCCAGCATGAACACCTTGGGGTGCTCCAGGGCATTGATATACATCTCGGTCGCCTGGGCCAGCGTCGCGCCCTCAGCAATCTGTGGATTATGCACGCTTGCAACCAAATAATCCAAATTACGCGTAACCAAATCGAACAGCGAATGCTGACGACTGTACGAATCGCCAGCGATATCGAGCGTGACAGGAGTGTCCTCGCCAAACAGGCTTCCGTCCAGCGAAACGATATCGGCCTCGGCACCACGCAGCACCAGCACGCCGCTCCAAATGCGCGGCCAGATATCCTGGTTGATAAAGAATTGGTAACTGCGCAGGTCATTGGGACAAGCCGTAACCATAGAGCTCAGATGGTCGGCAGACCCGAGCACCTGCAGGCCACGCTCTGCCGCCCAGTACACATTCTCCTCAATGGTCGAATATGCATGCGCAGAGAACATCGTATGGGTATGAATGTCACAAGAAAGCAGGTAGGGCATCAGGTCTCCTTATCTGGCACGGCTGTCGCTTATATTCATTGTACGCATTGCCTTCGATAGTCGTAAAACCACTCCATCCCAAAGACACAACGTCCATGACAACGGGGTCCGGCTTAACACCAAACCCCGTTTCACGTAAAACATTGTAGGCAGAGCGCTTTACTTTTAACGATACTCGTCCGCCAACTGTTTCCAAGCGGGTAGCGAATTGACAATCGTTTCGTAACTCACGCAATAGCCCAGGCGGAACCAACCCGGCATACCAAAGCTGTCCGAGGGAACCGCAAGCAACTCATACTTCTTTGCGCGCTCGCAAAACGCATTCGCATCGGGCTCCAATGCTTTCACCCATAGGTAGAACGCGCCATCCGGCTCAACATAGGTGTAGCCATACTCCGCTAGTGCGTCGGTAAGCGCGGTGCGGTTGCGTGCATAGGCCTCAACGTCACTCGGCTCATCGATGCAGTCGATAATTACGCGCTGAAAGAGCGCCGGCGCGCACACGAAGCCCAGCGTACGGGCGGCACCGGCAACGGCCGGCATCAGACGGGCAGCCTGCGGATTGGTGTTGGGAACCAAGATCCACCCCACGCGCTCACCCGGCAGCGACAGCGACTTGGAATACGAGTAGCACACGATGGTGTGCTCGTAGATCGAGGGCACCCAAGGCACCTCGGCACCGTACACGATCTCGCGGTACGGCTCATCCGAGATGAGCATAATCGGATTCTCGGGATCGCGCTGAGCGTTGGCCTCGCGCAGAACATTGGCCAGTCGCGTCAGCGTGTCGCGCGTATATACGGCACCGGTCGGGTTGTTGGGCGAGTCGATAATGACGGCTGCCGTCTTGTCGGTGATCGCCTTGAATACGTTATCCACGCTCAGCTGGAATGTGTCCTCGTTGGCAAGCGCCTCGACACACGTGCAGCCGGCCTTCTCAATCCAAACGCGATACTCCGGAAAGTACGGGGCGATAACAATAACCTCGTCGCCCGGATTCGTAACGGCGTTGAGCGCGCAGGTGAGCGAAGCCGCGGCACCCACCGTCATAAAGAGGTCTTTGCCCTCATAGCTCGTGCCAAAGCGGCGGTTGAGCGATTCGGCCACAGCGGCACGACATTGCGGCAGGCCCGGTGCGGGCGTGTAGCCGTGCAGCTGGTCGCTCGGCAGCTCCAGGGCCTTCTTAATGGACTCCGCCACAGCAGCGGGTGCCGGAACGCTCGGATTGCCCAGCGAAAAATCGAATACGTTTTCCGCACCGATCTGCGCCTTGCGCTCAAGGCCATAGCTAAAAATCTCACGGATGATGGAGCTTTCCGCACCGCGAGCATACATGGTTTCGTTGATCATCTGTTCCCCTTTCGCATAGGCGGTATTGTACGCTTTAGTTGAGCAAAGTGCCGCAGCAATGTTAATTGGGGACAGACTTAAATGCGTGAAAAGGGACTGCGGACAAAAAGTTGGACCATCAGGTCTGGTTTGGAGTCCGCATGACAT
>CABSNH010000092.1 GCA_902478985.1 uncultured Collinsella sp. | reverse complement strand
ATGACGACGGCGAGTGGTCTGCTGACGATTCCGCAACCAACGAGATGATGAATGCCATGATGAGCTAGGGAGTTGCGGCGTTTTACCAAACGCCGCAACTGCTCGACGCTGCAAACGCCCCTAAGCGGCAATCTGACGTTCAATTTCAAGGGCGCGACCAGAAGGTCAGCGCCCTTTCATTTCACGTCACCTTGCTCGCTTAGGGGCGTTTTCGCTGTCCGTCCTCTACCTGCGGCGTTGCCATGGTAGTCATTGGGGACGTTCTTGAATGACTAGTCAAAAGGGACACTCTTGCGGCACTTGGGGACGTTCCTTTTCCGCCGGCAGTTAGGGACACTCCTTGCACCAATGCTGCATCGAATGCTCGGGAAACCGCGACCCGGTTTTTGGCCGAATAGTGGGTCGCGGTTTCCAGATGGGGCGGGTAGCGGAAAGTGCGACCCGGAATATTGCTCCAAAACGGGATGCGGTTTCCCCGACGCGCCTCAAACGGAAAGCGCATCCCATTCCGGAGCTCCAAAACGGGATGCGCTTTCCGCGTGGAAGAATTGTCGCAGCTACGTTAAGCGGCGGCTCCGCTATTCGCCCAGCACCAGTGCTACGAGCTCTGCCTGGGTGTCCACCACGTAGTCGGCGCCGGCGGCTTCCAGTTCTGCGCGGCCGCGGAAGCCCCAGCTGACGCCCGCGCTCTTAAGGCCAGCGTTGTGACCGGTCAGGATATCGACATTGGAATCGCCCACGTAGAGCGTGGTTGCCGGATTGGCGCCCAGCTCCTTCATCACGTGCAGCGTGACGGGTGCCTCGGGCTTGGGCGGAAACGCATCGACACGGCCCTGTACCAGCGCAAAGCGCTCAGAGCCAAAATACTTCTCGATAAGCGGGGCTGCCGAAATATGATCTTTGTTGGTGAGCACGGCAAGCTGAACGCCCGCTGCGCGCAGACGGTCGAGCATCTCAATCGTGCCGGCGTAGGGTGAGGTGTGGTCCTCCTTGTGCTCGCCGTAATAAGCTCTAAACTCGGCAAGCGTTTGCTCAAACATGCGGCCGTCGCCCGCGTACTCGGCGGGCATAAAGCGCTCGACCAGCTTGAGCATGCCGTTTCCCACCTTGTAGCGGTACTCGTCCACGGCAAACGTGGGCCAGCCGTGCATCTCGCAGGTGTGGTTGCCGGCGGCCGCCAGGTCCTCGATCGTGTTGAGGATGGTGCCGTCCAGGTCAAAGATCACATGGGAAAAAGCTGCTGCCATGAAAGCTCCCGTCATTGGGTTTCAAAACGCACCTCATAATACTTGGCTTCCGCGTTGGGCGCGCTTGGAATCTGAACATCTCCAGGGATATCAAGCCACATCGCGCCGACCGCGCGATTCCGCCCTAGCAAATTCTCGGTAGCTGCTCTCCCACGAGCATGTCGAGGATGCGGGTCGAGCCCCAGCCGGTGCGTACGCGCACGGCGGGGCGGGCGTCCTCGGCAAGCGGCAGCACGCGACCGATGATGGCGGCGTTCTCGCCGTAGCGGGCGGCGCGCATGGCCGCCAGCGCGGCATCGGCCTGCTCGGCCGGCACCACGGCGACCATCTTGCCCTCGTTTGCCACCTGCAGAACATCGTAGCCGAGCATCTCACATGCCGCCTGCACGTCGGGGCGCACGGGCACGGCATCCTCGTCGATCTCCATGGCAACGCCGCTGGCCTGGGCAAACTCGTTGAGCGTGGATGCCAGGCCACCGCGCGTGGGGTCGCGGAAGCAGCGGGTGTCGGGGGCGGCGGCGAGCACGTCGGCAATCAGGTGGTTGAGCGGCGCGGCATCGCTTTCGATCGTGCTTGAAAACGCCAAGCCCTCGCGCTGGCTCATGATGGCGATGCCGTGGTCGCCCAGCGTGCCCGAGACCAAGATGACATCGCCGGGCTGGCAGTTTGCACCGCTGAGCGCCACGCCCGCGGGTACCTCGCCCACGCCGGCGGTATTGATGTAGACGCCGTCGGCACCGCCGCGCTCGACCACCTTGGTGTCGCCGGTGATAATCTTCACACCTGCCTCATGTGCCGTTTCGGCCATGGTCTGTACAATCTGGCGCAGCTCGTCCATGGGATAGCCCTCTTCGAGGATAAAGCCGCACGATAGGTAGCGCACGTTAGCGCCTGAGGTCGCGACGTCGTTGACGGTTCCGCATACGGCGAGGCGGCCGATATTGCCGCCGGGGAAGAACTGCGGCGTCACCACAAAGCTGTCGGTTGACATGGCGATTCGCCCGCTTGCGGGCAACGCGGCGACACCGGCGTCGTTGCCCGCAAGCAGCTCGGGCGACCCAAAGGCATCCAGAAAGACCTCATCGATAATGCGCTTCATCATCTGGCCGCCGGAGCCGTGGCCCAGCAGGACAGTGCTATCGGTGATGCTATGGGACATATCCAAAACTCCAATCGTGGGTGGAATCGGCAATAGCCGAGTGTGGCAGAATCGATGTTAAGTAAAAGTCAGCGAGCGCCATTCAGACGAAGTGAGTTGCCTTGAAAGAGGAGGCTGCTGGGCTTTTGCCCGCAGCCGACGATTGAAAGGCAAATCGCTCGCCTGAATGGTGCGCAGCGTCGGCCGGTCCGCCGTTCGTTAGAACGGCGGAACCTAGCAGTCGCGGTAGCGGTAGTACGCTGCGCAGCTACCTTCGGAGCTCACCATGCAGGGGCCGACGGGGTGTTCGGGCGTACATGCGTGGCCGAACAGCGGGCAGTCGCTCGGCGTGATGGCACCGCGCAGCACGTCGCCGCAGCGGCATCCGCGTGGCTCGACCGTCGCCTCAACGGGCACATCAAAGCGGGCGTCGGCATCAAAGCGCGCGAATTCGGGTCGGATGGAAAGACCCGAGTTGACAATCGGTCCCAGCCCGCGCCACGTGGTGTCGCACGGCTCAAATACCTGCTCGACCAGCTGGCGAGCTACGGGATTGCCGCCAGCGTTGACGCCACGGCGGTAGGCGTTGCCAATCGCGGGCTTGTCCTCGACAACCATCTGGACCAGCATGCAGATGCCCTGCAGGATATCGACCGGCTCAAATCCCGTGACCACGCCCGGGGTATTGAACTCGTCGACCAAAAAGCTAAAGGGCGCCAGGCCCGTGATGGTAGCGACGTGACCAGGCAGGATAAAGCCGTCGATGGTCGTCTCGGGGTCGTTGGAGATCGCACGCAGAGCCGGCGGCGTGGTCTTGTGAGCGCAGTAGACCGAGAAGTTCTGGAGCCCGCGTGCGTCGGCCTCCAGGATAGCGGCGGCAATGGTGGGCGTTGTGGTCTCAAAGCCGACGCCCATAAAGATGACCGGGCGTTCGGGATTTTGCTCGGCAATGTCGAGTGCGTCGAGCGGAGAGTAGACGATGCGGATGTCGCGCCCCGCCGCTTTTTGCGCGGCAAGCGAGGTGGACGATCCGGGCACGCGCATCATGTCGCCAAAGGTGGTGATGATGGCGCCGTCCATGTTGGAAAGCGCGATTGCGTGATCGATGTCGCGGTTGGCGGTGACGCAAACGGGGCACCCCGGGCCGCTTAGCAGTTTGAGTCCCGTCGGCATAATGGAGCGAAAGCCATAGCGGCCAATGCTCACGGTGTGCGTGCCGCAGACTTCCATAAGGTTGATGCTGCGGTTGCCGACAAGCTCATGAATACGATCGATGAGCTCGCGAGCCAGCTTGGGGTCGCGAAATGCCGAAAAGTCGATACCGGAGCGAACCGGCTGCGCCGCCGCCACTAGTATGCCTCGGCCGGGTTGGTGGTGAGCTGGTCCTCTTCGGCCAGCTCGGTCATGGTATTGACGAGCTCGAGTGTCTCTTGGGCTTCCTGCTCGTCGACAATCTGAATGCCAAAGCCGGCGTGCACGAGAATATAGTCGCCGACCTGCGCCGTCGGCACGAGGCGCAGCGAAACGGGGCGCTCGATGCCCATCATGTCGACGGTCGCCTTAAGGTCGTCGTCACGTTTGACCACTTTACCGGGAACGGCAAGGCACATAATGTTTTCCTTTTATACGTTTTGCGCTGGATAGGCGCCTAATTACCCATCAGTTGATGGTAGCGCTCGCGGGAGTCACGAGCAAATGCGTTACGCCTGTGAGACGGCGGCGCGCAGGCTGGCAAAACAGCCTACCCGTGCCGTCTGCGCGAGGCGAGCGCGAGCGATGGCGGCCTGGCCGTAGGCGATGCAGCCGTCGTTGACGGGCACAGTGTGAGGGACCAAGACGGCAAGACCGGCGTCTTTGAGTTCGTGGGTAAGGAGCTGAAGCAAAAGCCGGTTCATGAACACACCGCCCGAGAGCGCGACAGTATCGAGGCCTTCGCGCGCACAGATTTCGCGTGCGATGTGGGTCGTAGCGTGCGTAATGGAGATGTGAAATCCGAGGGCGAGCCTGTCGGCCGGCGCGCCTGCCTCGATTCCATTCAGAAGAGCTTCGATGAGCGGTTGGGGGTCCAGGATGGGGGAGTCGTCGGCAGACGTGAATATGCCTGTATGATTGCCGTCGAGACGAACGGGCTTACTGCCGAGCGCGTGCCAGGCGGCGGCTTCGAGCTCGATGGCGGGCTCGCCTTCGTAGGTTGCCTGCCCGCAAATGCCCAAAACTGCAGCGGCGGCGTCAAAGAGACGCCCCATACTGCTCGTGCGTGGGCTGTTGATGTTCCGCTCGATCATCGTAGCCGTGATGCTGCGCGTCTGCTCGTCGAGGGCGCCCAATAGCCCCGCGGCACCCGGGTGCTCGAGCAGGCCGAGCTCGCTCAGCAGAGCGAAGGCATTGCGCCGGGCATCGCGCACGGATGCGGCGCCGCCTGGCAGCGCCCAGGTGCGCAGGTGCGCGACGCGTTCAAAATCGGCAAGGCCGGCGACAAGGAACTCACCGCCCCATATGGTGCCGTCGGTGCCGGCACCCGTACCATCAAAGGCAATGCCGAGGACGCGTGCGTCGGTTGTAAGCTGGCCCGCGGCGATAGTCTCGGCCATTACGCTCGTGATATGCGCATGATGGTGCTGCACCTCGACGAGCGGCAGATTGCATTTTTGCGCCTGCTCGCGCGCCCACTGACTCGATAGGTAGCTGGGGTGCAAGTCGCAGGCCAGCGCGGCGGGCGTCAAGTCGAAGAGATCTTCCAAGCGCGTGCGTGCGGCGTTCCAGGCATCGAAGGTCTCGCCGTTTTCGACATCGCCAATATGCTGCGACACAAAACAGGCTGCCTCGCCGTTCGCATCCTCGCGTGTGAATGCGATCGTTGCCTTTTGCTGTGGGCCGCAGGCGAGCACGCAGGACGGAGCGCCGTCGAGTGCCGGCAGCGGCAACGGCCGAGGCGCATATCCGCGAGCGCGGCGCACGGGCATAACGACCCCACCGACCGCGCGCACCACGGAATCATCGTAGCGCGAGAGGATCGCGCGGTCGTTGCCGAGCAGCGCGTCAGCGATGCCGGCGGCAACGAGGTGCTCCCAGGCAAGGCCGTCATCAGTCTCGATAGGTTCCTCGCTCAGGTTTCCGCTGGTCATGACCAGCGCGTGCATGTCATGCGACGCGGCAGCTGCAAGCAGCAGATGCTGAAGCGGTGTATAGGGGAGCATAACGCCGAGCTCGGGCAGGTCGTGTGCGACGGACGGTGCGAGTTCAGGAGCGTTGGGGGAGTCGCTGTTCTCGCCAACAGCACGCCGGCGCAACAGCACGATGGGGCGGATGCTACCGGTTAGCAAGCTGCGCTCGGCATCATCGACGCGGCACAGGCGTTCAGTATCGGCAAGGCTGCGCACCATAACGGCAAGCGGTTTGTTGCTGCGGCGCTTGTGACGGCGCAGCTCGACCACCGCCTGCTCATTGGCGGCGTTGCAGGCCAGATGGAATCCGCCCAGGCCCTTGATGGCGACAATACCGCCGCTGGCCAGCAGTTCGACACAGCGGTCAATAATGGCATCGCTGGTTTCGCGCGTTCTGCCGACGGCTGGCGTCGTCCCCGAGCCCTCGAGCTCCATGTCGCCCGCCGCCTCGCGCCACGTAATATGAGGCCCGCAATCAAAGCAGGCATCGGGCTGCGCATGAAAGCGCCGGTCAAGCGGGTCGCCATACTCTGCGGCGCACTCGGGGCACATGGGAAAGCAATCCATCGACGTGGCCGCTCGGTCATAAGGCAGCGACCGGATGATGGTAAAGCGCGGCCCGCAGTTGGTGCAGTTGATAAAGGGGTAGTGATAGCGTCGGTCGGCGGGGTCGAACAGTTCGCGCAGGCAGTCGTCACAGGTGGCGATATCGGGGGAGATGAGCGTCGTGTGCACGGTCTGATCCTGCGACGCTACGATACGAAAG
>CABSNH010000091.1 GCA_902478985.1 uncultured Collinsella sp. | reverse complement strand
GCTCCTTTGCTGCGTTTAAGTCATATAGATAGTCAAGGTAGCATAGCCCAGCCCATAGGCGATTCCAACTAACACGAAATCCATCGAACAACCGTTCGGAGTTCGATGGGGATTCGTTTACTCGGAGAAACCCGAGTCGGTTTTGTCCGAGTAAGTTTGAATAGCGAATTGAAATTGGTATGTCTGCATGGCGATGACAGACATGGTTTTCATAATGACAGATATAGTTGACATCTTCTGATGGATGCAATATATTTCTGTCATGTTGCAACGGATATCTGTCCACATTTACGAAAGGAGCTCCATGCCGGGTAAGAAAAACCTTCGCATGAAGGCGGCGCGCGCGGCGGCTGGCCTTTCGCAAGCCGACTTGGCCGAGGCCGTGGGCGTTACGCGCCAGACTATCGGTCTTATCGAGGCGGGCGGCTACAACCCCACGCTCAATTTGTGCGTGGCAATCTGTAAGGCGCTGCGCGTTACGTTGAACGACTTGTTTTGGGAAGACGAGAGCGACGTCGACCCTGACGCTCTTTAGGAGTTCGCTATGAAATTTGAAGATTTAAAACTCGTGCAAAAGTGGCGTGAATATGCCGGCCCAAAGGATGAGCGCCTGGAGGCCGAGAGCGCGAAGATCTACAAGATTGGTTTCGTGCTGCTTTCGTTTGGCATGTTGATGATCTTTTTCTACCAGTTTATAGCTCGACAGGTTGCGTGGGTTCACAGCGACGCCAGTGAAATGCCGCATGGCTTTGCAACGCCGTTCGAGGCAGCCATGTATTTGTGGCTCGTTCTCGTGATGTTGATTTGCGCAGGACTGCAAACGCGGAAGGGCTATGTCGATACCAATCGTTTTGGGCAAACCGAGCATCTTCCTGTTGGATATTTCCTGCTTGTCAGCGGTCTTAGCGGCGCCGCGTTCGCTCTTGTTATTGCCGCAATGCGCTGTATCGCTGAGGCGCAGATCGTACCGCTCGAAAGCGTCTTTTGGTTGGCGAACCTGGCCACGGGCGTGTTCTGCGGTGCGACGATTTTCGCGGCCACGTTTGCTGCCCTGTGCGCAACGTTTTTCACGGCGAAAAGACGCCGTGCCAAGCTCGAGGCAGAACTCGACTCCTCTGACGACATCTAATGCGTAATGGGCTGGCTCTGGGTATTCAGAACCAGCCCATTTGATGTTCGATGAGCCGAGTCGGCGCCTCTCACAAAAGTAACTAGGAGCTAGCGAGGCTTATCCGAATTGACCTCATTGGCGGTGTCGGTTTCGAGCGCCGTGCGGCGGGCACTGTAGGCGACGAGGCCGGCGCCTGCCGCGGCGAGTACTGCAGCGGCCGCCGTAAGGGGGGCGTTGACATCGCCCGTGCCCGCAAGCGCGCCCGCTTTTCCAGAGCGCTTGTTATTGCCGTGATCCTTGCCACTGCCAGAGCCACTGCCGCCACCGGAGCTGCTTCCGCCGGGGCCGCCGTCCTTGTCAGTACCGCCGCCGCTCGAGCCGCCATCGCCGTCCACGGTCATCGGGGCGTCGTGAAGTCCTGTCGTATCCGCGCTGTCGCATACGCCGACCTGAACTTCTGAGCGTTCGCATGACGCGTCGGGCACATGAAGCTCGTGCAGTACGGCACCCAGCGCCGAGTTCGCGCCCGGTCGAATTTCCTCGAGCGTTACGGGATCGAGCGCCACCAGATTACGCGCCTTCGCATACAGCGTTACGCGTTTGCCCACTTCGTCGCTCCAGCTCTCGGGGATGGCGAAGCTCATGCGGAACTGTGCCGTGCAACCCGGTGCCAGCACGGCGTTGCCGTTGTCGGCTACCAGCGGGTGCGTTGCAAAACGTGCGCCCAGCGTCTCGAGCGCGTACTTCACGTGTGCCATGTCGTTGGCCGAAGCGTCCTCGGCAAGCTCTGGATCGTAGATTGAAGCCATGCGTGCGTTCAGTCCGAATCCGATGGAAGCGCTGGAGAACGGCTGGCTGGAGCCCTCTCGGTACAGATCGATCGTGCCGGCGGTCAGCAAGGTGTTGCCGTCGTTTCGCACCGTGACCATGAAGGATTCGCCTGCTGCTCCGGGCACCACCGCGCCCGAGGTAGCAACGGCGCCCGTCGGAGTGGCACACGCCACCAAGGGCACTTCGATGTCGTGCAGCTCTGCCTCGCTCTTCTCCGCGCTCACAATGTGCGTGGCGAGCGCGGAGAGCATGCCTCCCGACGTCAAAAATGTCGTTATCTGATCGACGGGATGGTCCAGCTCGCACATCACGAACGGCTCCGTGAACAGATCGCCTGCCAAGGTGCTGTCGAAGATGCGGAAGTGCTTGCCCATTACTGCTACCGGGTTGCCTTCTTCGTCGTAGGTTTGTCCCACCTTGCCATCGGTATTCTCTACATAGAGCACGCACCTGCCGTTGTTGCTTACGCTAAACGATGCCGGGCCACAGCCTGCGGCGCCCACGGGCTGCGTTGCAAATGCCGATGCGCTTCGCGTCCAAGTAATATGCTGCAGCTGTTCGTTGACGGTTGCCAAAAAGCCCGAATGTTGTGGCCACGGCACCGCGTGGGGTACTGTGGCATCTGGTGGCATAACGCCCCAACCCGCGATGGACTGGCCGATCACGGCATACGATGCGCAGCCACTACCGTTTGCAGTTTCGTATGCAACGGGCACCACCATTTTGCCGTTGATATTCTCGGGTACGCCCAGCTCGATGCTCGATGGCGCTTGCGGAAAGCGGAGGACCTGACGGAACGTGAGGCTGTCGCCCGAAACGTCCGACCACAGGGTGAAGCACTCCAGCGCAACCTCTGCCTCATTGCCCAGCGCCTTTTCTGCGGTGGTTCCGCGGCGGTGGAGGTAAGCGCCCGACAGGCGCCCGTCGACCAGCGTCTTGCCCACCGTGATGCGTGGACACTGCAGACAATGGTGGCCATCCTCCTGAAGGCGGCCGCGCGAGATGCTGCGCCACGACGTATGAGACATCACGCGAACTCCGTCGTTGCTTATGCGCAGGCGCACAACGGACAGTATGCCGGCTGTGCTTGCCGTATCGAAAAGGGTGTTGTCGCCGTCGGGGCGCTCGCCCGAGACCAGCAGCACGTAAGCGTCCTGGTTTTCTCTTCCGTCCGTATATTCCACTACGTCGAAGTCGTAATCGAATATGCCGTCGCGCTCCACGTCGCCCTCGCCAAAGCCAAGGGGGAAGTCCACGGGCATGGGGGCAGACCACGTGCCGTTTGCCTTTGTGTGCACCACTAGGCGCGAGCGGCCATTGTCGCCGTAGCGCACCGAGGCGATACGGAACAGGCATTCTACGCCGGCGATCATTGCCAGCTTCATGTGAGCTTCGCTGAGCACGCCAGTAAACAGCACGTTGTCGCTCGAGGGCTTGATGCCGCCACGCTCGTCCTCCGATACACCAGCAGAATTGGCGTTGGGGTCCGCAACGGCGTCCTTCGCCTGCCCGATATGGGTGTACGCATACATCGGCGCGGCGTTTTCGTCGTTCTCTATCAGTGCATGGACGAAATGCTCGATCTGTCCCGTGTCGTCGCTTTCTGCATCCGCCTCGAGCTCAATGCGCGTGACCGCTTGATCCCAATCGCGCACGACAGGCGCGACGTTTACGGCGGTGGCCTTAACCTCGGCGCGTGCGAGTAGCTCGGCGTTGGTGACGATGGTGGCCGATGCGATAAATTGCGGCACGCCGCCCGCCTCGATGTTGCCGGGCGTGCCGAAGCAGGCATCCAGCGTGTAAGGCGTATCCCCACCCAATGCAAGCTCAGAGCGTTGGAGCACATACTGGTTGCCATTGTTCACCGACATATTCCACGAATCGAGGAGTGTGGGCCACGACCCCGACCAAGCCTTGGTGGTCCACTTGAACATTACGAACTGGAGTATCACATCGACATCGACGTCCGCACCCACGCGCAGTCGCAGAAGCTGGTGTCCATCTGCCTTCTCGTACCCAATGAACAGGGTGAGGGATGCGGTACCACGCACGGCAGACGAGGCGACGCCTGCAACACCGGCGCCAAAGGTGACGGCAAGCCCGATCTGGATGGTGAACGAGCCCGAGGTGTTTGAATAGTCGAGCGAAATGTTTTTAAAAAACGCCGCGCCGCTGCCGTGCGTGTGGGCACCCACGGCGAGCGCCAGCTTCGCCAGCACCCAGGGGTTGACGTTTAGGAAAAACGGCACCGGTCCTAGGGTAAACTGCTCGGTCCAATTGAGGTCGGTTCTTATCTGGAAGAGGGCCTTGATATTGCCGTATGCGGGGTCGTTGTTGTTACCCCAGGTTTTGCCCACCCAATCGTAGGCGAGCGAGCCGTACAGCTGTGTGGCGATATCCATCGTGAGCAGCAGCGTGCAATGGTGGCGAAGGAGCTTGGTGTTTCTTGGATCGGTACCCGAACCGGCACTCATACTCTTATATTGATTCCACTTCCCCTCCATTTCGTCGAGGTAGCGGTTTGCCTGCTTGGCGCCCGACTCGCGCGGCGATTTCTTCCAGTACTCCGGATCCGGATTGCCTGAATCGTTCATGTAGCCGACCGGTTTGTATCCTCCGCCAAACAGCACGTACCCGGCAAAAGAGAAATCGAACAAAATGGGGAACGAGGGCATCCAGCAGGTGAACTTGTTGCCGCCGATGCCGGGAAACGCCGCTGGGAAATCAAACGGAGTGATCTCTTGGTCCATAGTGGTGGGAATGATGGTGGTCGAGCCCGATTCCGCCTTTGCGGCCGGCGCGGTGACAACGGCCATGGGGGAGGAGAGTGTATAGGTTTTGCCCTGATAGTCGAGGACGAAGCGCAGCTTGCACCCTTCTTCCAGAAGGCCCGATGTCGTATCGAGGAACTTGTCTTTGAGTGTGAACGTTGCCAGATTGTCCGAACCCGATGCACTGGCCTTGACTTGGCCAATCTGCGTGACGGTTTCGGATGAGCTGCCCGCAGCGGGCATCACTTTATTGATATGTAACGTTGCCTGCCCGCCCTGCGGCAGATGGGCCTGCACGGTAAAAGCGTGCGTGTTGGGCTGGTCGTTTCCGACGTCGTCCTTATGAATTGCCATGAACGTAGCGTCGGCGTACTGGATGTCCCATTCGTCGAATGTGAGCTGGCGAAAGTACGGCTCGCCGTCAGAAAGCGGACGCGTTGGCGCGGTTATGGCGGTGCCACCCTGGATACGCGCGAGGGGAATCTCGACATCGCGGTAGCCCGCCATGCTAATGGAGATGCCGCCGTTAAAGTCGTACGCGTCGAGAAGCGTCGCCTCGTCCACGTAGCCTTCCGAAAGCGGCGCGACCTCAAAGATGGCCGTGCCTTCGTCATCGGTCGTGGCGGTGAGCTGCTTGCCTGCGGCATAGCGCGATGTGAGCGTGACCTGGGCACCCGTGATGGGCGTATTCTTGTTGGCGACGTCGACCACGACCACACCGAACATGGTGCGCGAGAGAACGAGCACCCTGAAGGGGTCTTTTTCGTCGGCATAGGCTTCGGTGGGCGCGAACGGCAATATGAAGGCGTTTGCACTTCCCGACACGCGCGGCAACATAATGCTCGCCAGCGAGGACGCTCCGGCGACAAGTAACGAACGGCGATCAAGCATCTTTGGCTCCCATCCCGCAGGTATCGGTGGAAATAATCCAATTTTGCGAGAAGGTGCTCCGTGGCGGTAGTGCCGTTCAAGGGTCAAAATGTCCAAATGATCGAGCGAAGCGCCGGGTTCCGGAACGTGTTCGATGCGCTTGGCAGCCCAGTCGCTAACGCAACATATGCGCGACCAGTTCGGCGCGTGTGCCGATGCCAAGCTTTGCGTATACGCCGGATAGGCGGTTTTTGACGGTGCCCGGCGATACTCCCATATGGCGTGCGATTTCGGCGTTGGTCCACCCACGACAGGCGAGCATGGCCATGGTGAATTCCGTGGTCGTTAAATCGTCGGCCACGTCCTCGCCCGAATCGGGGTTGTGGATGCGCCGCCAACCGTAGCTGAATCGATACGTGATCTCGATGATGCGCGCGAAGTCGTCAGGATATTGCGTTTTTAGGCACGTCTCGATGAGCCCCTGTAAAAGGCCGTGGTGCTCGCCAATGAGCTCGATAAGGCCGTCGGGGCGCGCAATGTTCCAAGCAACTCCGAAGTGCGCTTTTGCGGCGTCGATGTCCTTGAGGCTCATGCATGCCATGGAAGCTGCCAGGTGCAGGAACACTTCCGAGATGGGATAGCTTCCCTGTTTCATGATCAGGGCATTTTCCGCCATGCCCAGGCTGCGGCCATATTCGCCGCGCAGATACAGGGCATGCGCCATCACGTAGCTGGCGAACAGGCGCAGACCTTCGGGCAGATGCGCCGCAAGCGGATAAAACTCTTCGGCGGAATACGGGGAAG
>CABSNH010000090.1 GCA_902478985.1 uncultured Collinsella sp. | reverse complement strand
TTCTTGGTGGTGATGCCGTCGGCCTCGAACATGTCGATCTCCTCAAGGACGACCTTGGGGTTGACGACGCAGCCGTTACCGATCACCGACACGTGGTCGGAATACATGATGCCGGAGGGCACCTGGTGCAGGCCGTACTTCTTGCCGTTGACGACGATGGTGTGGCCGGCGTTGTTGCCGCCCGAATAGCGCACGACGGCATCAAAGTCGCCGGCGACCAGGTCGCAGATCTTACCCTTGCCCTCATCGCCCCACTGGGCACCGACCAAAACGGTTGACGGCATGTTTACTCCTCACATTCATGGACTGTCCGCACACCGCAAGTGCGCAGAAGCACAAAACATTCCCAGTATACCCGTGCAACGGGCGCCTGTCCTACTCCTCGGTATGCGCCCCATCAAGCTCATAGAACTTGGTGGATGCCGGCAGGAACATCAGGTCGACGTCGCCAATCGGGCCCGAACGGTTCTTGGCCACGACGATACGCGTAACGCCCTCGTCGGGTCGGTCGTCGCGCGAGGCCTCGGCCTCGTCGGCGGATCGGTCCAAGAACATGACGATATCGGCATCCTGCTCGATGGAGCCCGATTCACGCAGGTCGGACAGCTGCGGGCGCTTGCCGGTACGGGACTCGACCTGACGCGACAGCTGCGACAGCGCGATCAGCGGAATCTTGAGCTCCTTGGCCATAATCTTCAGACCACGCGACATCTCGGAGACCTCGACGGTGCGGCTCTCGGAACGACGTCCCGGCGGGGGACTCACCAGCTGCAAATAGTCCAGGATGATGATGGCCTTCTCCTTGTTATGGAGCATGCGGCGGCTCTTGGCGCGAATCTCGGTCACCGTGGTGCCGGGCGTATCGTCAATCAGAATATCGAGCTTGGACAGCGTCTGCGTGGCCTCATTGATGTTGGCCCACTGCTCGGGACTAATGCGGCCCGTACGGAAGTCGCTGATCGAGATCATGGCATAGGCGCAAATCAGACGCTGGGCAATTTCCTTGCCCGACATCTCCAGCGAGAAGAAGCCGACGGTATAGCCCGCGGCGGCGGCGTTGAGCGCCAAGTTCAGGGCGAACGACGTCTTACCAACGGCGGGGCGGGCGCCGATAATGATGAGCTGGCCCTCGCGGAAACCCATGAGCATACGGTCGAGCGACGGAAAGCCCGTGGGCACGCCTGCAGCCTGACCGCCGGCCTTGCACACTTCCTCGGCCTCGTTATAGGCCTCGACCATAAACTCGGTCAGCGTCTTGTAGCTCGACTTAACCTCACGCGCCGTGACCTTGAGCAGCTTGCTCTCGGCCAGCTCCACGACCTCTTTGGTGTCGGTGGGGGCGTTGTAGGCCAGCGCGTTGATCTCGTTGGTGGCGCCAATCAGCTCACGCAGCATCGAGTCGCGGCGAACGATGGCGGCATGGTGCTGCCAGTTGACGAGCGACAGAGTCTGTCCCATCAGCTCCAAAATGTACGCCTCGCCGCCCACGGCATCGAGCTTGTTGATGCTTCGCAGGTAATCGATCAGCGAGATAGAGTCAATGGGGATGCGACTGTTATACATATCGACCATCGCGGTATAGATGGTCTTATGAATGGGCCGGTAGAAGTCATCGGGCTGCAGCTCGACTTGGGCCTCTTCGACCACCTCGGGCGATAGCAGCATAGCGGCCAGTACGTTGGCCTCTGCATCTTGGTTTTGGGGGAGACCCAACTTAGAGCCACGGTCCTCGACCGTCAGCCCCGTCTCCCTATCGTCATATGCCATGAGCGTCCTCATTCATATCGCTTGCGAGCATCCATAGTATCAGCCGCGGCTATAAATCGAGCCGCGGCTTGGCAATCATCACCGAACCAAACGGATGAACGGTCCCATACACGGGACCGTATCTCAATGACTGCCACGACACTCACCCAGCGCAAAAAATAAAAGGGCGCCCTGGTCTCCCAGAGCGCCCTTCTTAGAACAAGATTGTTGCGTTGCAGCAAATGCTACTCGGCAGCAGCCTCGGTCTCGGCCTCGGCGACCTCAGCGGTCTCCTCAACCTCAGCCTCGGCAGCGAGCTCCTCGGCGGTAACGCCGACGAGAACGACAACCTCGGCCTTGATCTCGCGGTACAGCGAGATAGCGACGGTGTGGGCACCGGCAACCTTGATGGGCTTACCGAGCTCGACGCGCTTGCGATCGATGTCCATACCGAGCTGATCCTTGATGGCGTCAGCGATCATAGCGGCGGTAACGGAGCCAAAGAGGATGCCCTCGTCGCCAACCTTGACGTCAACGGTGACCTGCTTGCCCTCGAAGGCAGCCTTGGTCTCGTTGGCGGTAGCCAGACGGACGGCCTCGCGCTTGGCGATGTTGTTGCGACGCTCGTCAAGCTGCTTGAGGTTGCCCTTGGTGGCGGCAACAGCGAGCTTCTTGGGGAACAGGAAGTTCTCAGCGTAACCCTGAGCGACCTCTACGACGTCACCCTCGCCGCCCTTGCCCTTGATCTCATCGAGAAGAATAACCTTCATGATGCGTCTCCCTTCTTAGCCGCGGTCGCGGTTGCCACGAGAGGAAACCACGGGGACGGTGTACGGCAGGAGAGCCATCTCGCGGGCGCGCTTGATGGCGTTGGCGATGTCATGCTGATGCTGCGTGCAAGCGCCAGTGACGCGACGGGGCTTGATCTTGCCACGGTCGGTCATGTACTTACGGAGAAGCTGAGTGTCCTTATAGTCGATGAACTCAGTGTTCTCCTTGCAGAACTGGCAGTACTTACGACGCGGCTGACGTGCAGAATAATCATTAGCCATGTCAAAATACCTTTCATTTGGCAACTTCGGCGAGCCGAAGCCGCCTCTCACTCAAAAATAGGTGAACAACCCTTAGAACGGGATGTCCTCATCGTAGACGTCGACCGCGGGCGGCGTAGCCACCGGTGCGGCAGGACGTGCTGCGGGCGCGGGAGCTGCGGGGGCGTAACCGCCCTGATCGTAGCCACCCTGGCCACCACGGGAGCTCATAAACTCGATCTCATCGACGATGACCTCAAGCTTGCTCCTGCGCTGACCGTCGCGCTCCCAAGAGCTGTAGCGCAGCTTGCCCTCGATCGCGACCTTGTTTCCCTTTGCCAGGAAACGGCTCACGGCCTCGGCGCGGGTGCCGAACATAGTGCAGTCAACAAAGTTGGGATAGTCCTCCCACTCGCCAGTCTGCGCGTTGCGGCGACGATCGTTCACGGCGACGCCAAAGGACAGAACCTGGGTTCCGCCGGCGGTGGCGCGCAGCTCGGGATCGCGGGTGAGGTTACCGGTGATGTTCACTCGATTGATGCTCATAACTCACTACTTCCTCTTGGGGCACTAGCCCAGTCCAAAACGACAGTCTTACTCCTGGTCGTCGCGACGGACGATCATGTGGCGGACCACAGCGTCGGTGATGCGCAGGACGCGATCAAGCTCGGCGATCTGGGTAGGATCTGCATGGAAGTTGATGAGGGTGTAGTCACCATCGGTGAGGTCGTTGATCTCGTAGGCGAGCTTGCGCTTGCCCCACTCGTCAACGGAGTCGACCTTGCCAGCGCCCTCAGCGATCGTGGTATCGATACGCTTCATAACAGCGAGACGAGTCTCGGGGTCGAGCGACGGGTCAACAAAGAACAGCAGTTCATAAGCCTTCATATTGTCACCTCCTCTGGGCAAATGTGGCTTCAGGTCGTGAAGGTGCGCCTGAAGCAGGAAAAGACTTGGTAATAATATCTTTCAACCTCCCAGGCTGCAAGAATATGCAGCTACAACCTCATGACCTCCACATATACCCATGCTTACACGGCTCTTCATGCGTATTCCAACCAAATGCTGACCAAGAGCTTGACGGATTCGATAGCAAGATACGCTGCGGCGAGGACAACCTGAGTCAAACCGCAGGTCGCCGATTGCAGGGTTGTGGTCACGAAATGCATACCACCGGTTCGATCGATTGCCTCAAAATTTTTAAATTCGCTGCCACGTCATTCATGAATACCTATTTTGAACAGATCATCGAGCGGGATCTGGCTGGTCAGGATGCTTTTTTAGTACTCATCTGGCACATGCCGGATACGGGTGCGGAGCGAGCGCTTTAAAAAATGCCAAGTTTTCTGTTTGCACTTTTCGATTCCTCGTGTATACTGACTTTCGCATTTAACGGAGAGTTGTCCGAGTGGCCGAAGGAGCACGATTGGAAATCGTGTAGGCGTCAAAAGCGTCTCCAGGGTTCAAATCCCTGACTCTCCGCCAGTTAATTCCAAAGCAGGCCTTAGTGCCTGCTTTGTTTTTACCCCACGCGGAGGGGTGGCAGAGTGGTTGAATGCGGCGGTCTCGAAAACCGTTTGGCCTGTATAAGGTCACGAGGGTTCGAATCCCTCCTCCTCCGCCATTTTGGTTGTGAAAGCTCCCAGGAATGGGAGCTTTTTTGTTTTGAGTCCCTAACAAGCAAATACGGCGAAGAAGGAGGGGTTCGAACCCGCCAGGGCGCAAAGCGTAAAGAAAACGCACCAGTGGCGCGTTTTTAGCGCAGCGCGGTCGGCGTAAGCCGACCGGATAAATTTTGAGCTCCGATCAAAATATAGACATCCCTCCTATTCAGCCACGCCCTCATCGCGTTCAGCATCAACCCAGATCCCCAAACATGTACACCACCCTCCAAAAACGATATTTTTCGATATCTTTGGAGGCTGATGCACATACTTGAAACCTATGACCGCACCCAGTCCCGACCGTTTGCCGAGCAATAGGGTCGCAATCGGCGCCGAACATGTACTATGTACGGGCATTGTCCAAACCCGTAACCCAAAGGACCCCATCTTGCCCGTCGTCGCCGCCATAACCGTTACCTCACATGCCTCGGATGCCATGGTCGCTATCCCATTTTGGCTCGAGATGTTCGCCGTTGTCGCTGCATCGATCTCGGGTGTGCTGGTTGCGCGCGAACACAAGCTCGACCTGGTGGGCGCGGTCGCACTCGCGGTAGTCTGCGGTCTGGGCGGCGGTCTTTTGCGCGACATGACACTCCAGGTCGGCAACGTCTACATCCTCAACCAGCCAATGGCGCTGCCGCTCTCCATCGCCACGGCGGCCATCATTTACATCTTCCCGGCAATCGTCGATAAGCCCGACAAACTCATCCCCCTGCTCGACATCATCTCGGTCGGCATCTATGCGGCAACCGGCGCAGACAAGGCACTGGTCTACGGATTTGCACCCGTCGTTTGCATCATGATGGGCTTTTTCACCGCGGTGGGCGGCGGCATGCTGCGCGACGGCTTTATGGGCGTGGTTCCGGGCATTTTCCAACGCACCAACTTTTATGCCATCGCGGCCATCGCCGGATCGGCAAGCTATGTAAGCCTCGTCATGAGTGGCTTGGTCAGCAATGTCGCCGCGCTGGTCGTATGCGTTATCGTGACCATGGGTCTGCGCTGGCTCTCGCTGCGCTTTGACATCAAAAGCCCCACCGAAGAAGACATCGCGCACTTTTTACATCGCAAAAAGTAGATAGCACGGCACGACCTTTCGAAATGCAACCGAGAGGTTCTTTTAGAGCGCTCGCGCGTTGGGTATCCTGTTAGATATATGCCGAGTATCTAACGAAGGATTCACTATGCCTTGCAACCTAGAACCGTCGACCAAGCGCCACAAAGCGCAGGGCCGCATCGCCCTCCTATTCGTACTGATTGCGCTTGCGCTGACCGTACTTCCCACGGCGTCGTTCGCCGGCACAGACACCGCGGGCAACGTACTCGCATCCGAAGCTGACTCAAATCCGTCTGGCGCCGAGGGCGACCTGTACTGGGCTGGCCAAAGCCTTAACCTGGATGATGCCTCCATCGGCCGCGATATTATCGCGGCGGGCGACAGCCTATCGATTCGCGACTGCACCGTAGGCGGCGCCGTTCGCCTGGCGGCACGCACCATCGATATCTCCAAAACCGCAATCGATGGCAGCGTGACGGTAGCCGGTCAGCACGTCGTGCTCAACACCGGCAGCACCGCCAGCTGTTTTTACGCGACGGGCGAGACGGTTGCCCTGCGTGGCTCCGCCAAGTCGGCAGCACTCGCGGGCAGCACGGTAACCATCGACGGCACCGTCGATGGCGATGTCGAGGTCTGGGCTGACAAACTCATTCTGGGCAAAAACGCCCGCGTTACCGGCACGGTGAACGCCCACATCTCCGAGGATCCCGAGCGGGCCGAGGGCGCTCAGGTAGGAGCCCTCAAGATCGACCGCACCGAGAACGAGAACACCTCTACGATTAACGACACCATCGGCGGCATCGTCGCCGCGGCGCTTTCCACTTGCTTTGTCGCGATCCTCCTCGAGCTCGTCTTTCCGCGCGCGACCGCCAGCGCCGCCGGCATGCTTCGTCAACGACCTACCCCTCTGTGGGTGAGCGGTCTTTTGGGCACGGTGGCCGCCGTTCCCGCCGTCCTGTTACTCATCATCTCGATTGCAGGTCTGTCACTCGCCGGAGCTCTCATGTGCGCCGTGATCGGTATCGCTCCTGTCTCTTATACACATCTGACGCTGCCGA
>CABSNH010000089.1 GCA_902478985.1 uncultured Collinsella sp. | reverse complement strand
CGGCATACCCATACAGATCGGCTCGCGCAGGCGCCGTGCAGCCTCGGTCCAGAAAACCGTTCACACGCGTCGGACTCGAGCAATAGGCCCTGCCAAACCGATATCCCTCGAGCCATTCACGCGCATCATCCAGGTATTCCTCGCGTCCAGCATGACTCAACAGGGCCTCAACCTCGGCATCCGAAAAGCCGAACCAACGGTCGCACCACGTCGAAAGGGGCGTCGAAAGACGATACGAGCAGCTGCGCGAAGAAAGCGCCGCCTCGGCAGGGTTAGGACGCTCCCCCATCAGACACGTCAACCGTAGCGAATGGCCCGTGGTGGCAATGGCGTCGAACAGCACGCGATCGAGCAGCTCCGCCGGACCGGCGCCGGAAGCGCACCTCGCACTCGCACTGGGCGACCACGCCGCGTCGTACCCATCAACGAGCAATACAACCTGCTCATCGCAGGCCATCTCCAGCAGCTCAATGAGCACACCGAGCACCGAGTCAACCTCGTCCGCGCTCGCCACGCCACGCGCAACACGTTCGATGTGACGCACCTTATCTCGTGCTAAATCCGGAGCCTCCAAGAGCGCCAGCAGACGAGCGCATTCGCCTGAAAGAGTATCGCGCACGACGTCGGCAAAAGCGGCGCCACGCCTCGCAGCGCCAGAAAAGTCCAGCGATATCACCGGATAGCAAGCGTACTCGTCCCGATAGCGCCCGCCGTCCGCATCCCAAATCTGAGCATCGGCAAACAAACTCTGACCAGCGTGACCGTCCACGGGATGCTCCAGAAAAGCCCTGAGCATCGACAAGTTCATGCTCTTGCCAAAACCCTCAGGTCGACAGCACACCACAACGGACGCGTTGCAATCCAGCACATCGGCAATAAACATAGTCTTGTCGACCAGTGCGCAGCGACCAAGAGCCTCCACATAGTCGTGCATGCCAATAGGCAAAACCACATCGTCGGCACAGCCAATCAGACGCACACCAAAGTCGTCAGCACAACAATTATTTGCCTGTTCAGACACCAAAACATTCCCCCTAAATCGCAGCACGATACCAATTGTAATGACCACCTCGCACGTACTGATGTCGGTGCGCATACAGATCGGGCAACGGTAGCAACATGGGGTGTGAGGGGGCATAACTAATCGTTGCACAACAAAACAGGGCCCGATGCATTCGCACCGGGCCCGTCCCGACTCTTTAGTTATCAGACAGCCGAGAGGCTACTCCTCAGAACCGTCCTCACCAGCAGTCTTATTCTGCCGATCGAGCTTATGCTTGCCACTCACAATAGACGTGGCACCAAGCGTAGCCAAACTTGCACTGGCAAGGCTCGCCATAACGATAAGGTCGCCCGTTTTGGGCATGTTACCGCCCGAAGACTTGGTCGTGGTCGTGGTGGTCACCGTTTTAGAGCCATTTTGCTCCTGGTTCTGGTTGTCGGCGTTGCCCCTTTCCTCGTCCTTCTTCTGAGCGGACTTCTCGCCCTTTTCCTCAGAGCTAGTACTCTTATCGGACTCGGTCTTCTCGGAATCATCGTCCTTGGAGTCGCCCTTTGCGGTCTCGGCCTTTTCCGTGGAAGTCTGATCAGAATTGTTCTTGTCAGGAGACAAGCTGCTTGCGCCAGCCATCAGCGAGGAACCAAACGTGTAGCCAAGCTGCACAACGAAAGAGGGCTTCTTGTCCGTCGAAATAACGGGCGCGTCCGACGCCTTATTCGAGTCGTCCTTGGAAGCACCGGAATCAGAAGCGGCGTCAGAGTTAGAGTCATTGCTAGAACCAGTATCGGCGGAAGAATCGCTCGAGCCAGTGGAAGAGTCAGAGGAACCAGCGTCGGTCGAACCAGAGGCGGCACTGCCCGTATTGCCGGCAGAGCTTGAAGACGAATCGCCCGCAGCAGAGCCGTTCGAATCGGAGCCGCTCGAGGAAGAGCCGTCGTTGGTAGTGCCACCAGCAGAGCCATCGCCGTCAGTATCGGTCGAGGGCGCATCCGTATCGTTATCGTCGCCCGCATCGTTATCGGTACCAGGTGTTGGTACGGCGGGAGCAGCGGGCGCCATGCTCGGACCGGGCGCCGGCGCGGGCTCAGGATCCACAGGCGCTGCCGCGGCAGCCTCGTCCTCGGAAATATAGACCAGACAATCCTTGAGCTCATTGCGGTAGCGATTCTTCCAACCCTCGTGGTACTGGGGCTGGCTTGCGTACTTGGTCGCCACGTTATTGACCACGCTGTTGGAAAGCGCCGTCACAAACTCGCGGTCCGTCATGCTGTTGGAAAGGTTTGCCCAGCGGAAAAAGTCCTGACAGCCACCGGTGCCGCACATATTGGTAATGCTCCAAACCATGCCCTTGACGCAATCGGCGCGGCCGGCAATGTCAATGCCGAGCGCACTCTTGAGCCACGACTCGGTCACCGCATAGTACGAGTTATACGCATAGGCATCCTGCAGCGCCGAGAACTCAGCAGGGTCGGTGTTATAAGCACCCTGGAAGGCCTCCTGCGCAATACGACCCAGCTCGGTGAGCTGGCCGTTCGCATACATGGGGTTGTTCGCGTTGGAAATCTCACTGCCGTGATCGATCGCGGCCTTAAGCATGCCGTACTTAGCAGAATCGTAGTTGTAGACCTGTTTCATAAACGGAACAAGCGACCAACGGCGGTCGAACTGGTAATAGCCTAGCGCGTTATAGCCATCGCCATACGAAAAGCCCTGGTTATAGTTGCCATGGCTCTCGTATTTGGTGAAGTACTTCATCTCGGCAGTCACGTTGACAAACGCGACCCCCTGAACCGACCTCAGCACGCCCGAAAAAGACTGCTGGGTGTAAAGGCCCTTATCGATATCGGTGGCATCCGAGGCAACACCCGGCGCGGGCTCCTCGGCAACAGCAGTCACAGGCGCGGCAACGGCGCCAAACGAAAGCGCCAGCGTCAGGCCCGCCACAATCGCGGAATGCTTGGGCTGCATAAGATCCTCCCTGCATTGGTGTAGTTAAAGTGCAGTTTGCAAAGATGAATCTAAGTATCCCAGCTCGCCCGTTGTTGCACAACAACCCCTCGGTAAACGGCAACAACCCTCCGCGAAATCTTAAGGAATTAAACAAACTGGTCGTCGGGCGCCAGCAGAAGCTCGCCGTAACGCTCCATCAGCCCGTCTCTCAACTGACAGAAAGCAGGGATATAGACCTTCAAGATGCGCTGAATCAAATCTTGAGCGAGCTTGTTGTCATAGATATGGACGTTCGTATTGCGGTCTCTGAGCATATCTAGCCAGGCTGTCTCATCAATAAAGTCATAGAATCGGTAGGACTCCTTCAAGATGGCACGAGGAGACCCCGACGCAGCAAGCGTGGCACCCTCATACTCGAGTAGGCGCTTAAGGAGCGTAATTGAGATACCGAAAACCTGCTCATAGATATACGCACATCCGGAGACAACATAGTCGTTATCAAAATCTTGAAATCGAGCTGTCTCCAGCAGTGCCAGACGCGAATCAAAGGCTTCGTAAGACTTCACAAAAGCCAGCCCTACAGCTTAATGTCAAAGTTGATCTCGGGGACGGCGGCTAGGTCGGCCAGGGTCACGCCGTCGACATACTTTTCGATCACGTCGTCCAGACCGCGCCAGAACTTGACCGTTGAGCACAGATCACTACGGGTGCAGCTGTTGTCGATGCCGTCGCACGCCACCGGAGCCGTGCTGCCCTCGACGGCGCGCAGGATGTCGCCGGCACGCACCTCGGCGGGGTCCTTGGCCATCATGTAGCCGCCGCCCTTGCCGCGCACGCTCTTAAGCAGGCCCGACTTCATAAGCGGACGAACCAGCTGCTCCAAGTACTTTTGCGAGATATGCTCGCGGTCGGCGACCTCGCGCAGGGCAATCTTGCCTTCGGCGTCGCCCAACGCCGCGATATAGATCATCAGCCGGAGGGCATAGCGGCCCTTAGAAGAAATGAGCATACCTACCCTCTCATCGTTGCCGGGACAAAATACCAGGCCTATTTGTCCCAAATCTTATGCACGCGGGGCAAACAAACCTGATTATTATGTCCCACATCTAAAAAGTCGAGTGGATTAGTCGGGTTTTCCCTTGACTAACGCCGAACCCATAGTAACTTTATTCCGAGAAGATTCCTAGGGTTTAGTACACCTATGAGTACACCATATACAGAGAGGGACAGCATGAGCGCAAATCCGCTGCTTTCCATCGAAGGTCTGACCGCCTCCGTGGACGAGAAGACCATCCTCCACAACGTCAACCTCAACGTCGCCGCCGGCGAGACCCACGTGCTGATGGGACCCAACGGCGCCGGCAAGTCCACCCTCGGCCACCTGGTCATGGGCGACCCTGTCTATACCGTCAACGACGGCCGCATCGTCTTTGACGGCCAGGACATCACCGAGCTCACCACCGACAAGCGCTCGCGCGCCGGCCTGTTCCTGAGCTTCCAGGCCCCGGTCGAGATCCCGGGCGTGCCGCTGTCGAGCTTTTTGCGTGCCAGCATCGCCGGCCGCCCCGGCCTGGAGATGAAGGGCAAGGAGTTCCGCCGGCGCGTCAAGGAGCTCGCGGCAGAGCTCAACATGGACACCGCCTACCTCAACCGCGAGCTGGGCGTGGGCTTCTCGGGCGGCGAGAAAAAGAAGGTCGAGATGCTCCAGCTCCTGCTGCTGCAGCCCAAGCTCGCCATCCTGGACGAGACCGACTCGGGTCTGGACGTCGACGCCCTGTCCACCGTCAGCCACGGCATGGACGCCTACCGCAAGAGCTGCGACGGCTCCATGCTCATCATCACGCACAACACGCGCATCCTGGAGCACCTGGATGTCGACCGCGTCCACGTTATGGTCAAGGGCCACATCGTGCGCGAGGACGACGCCTCGCTTATCCCCTGGATCGACAAGAACGGCTTTGAGACCTTCGAGCGCGAGGCCGCCGAGCAGCGCGCCCAGGCCGAGGCCGCCGCTGCCGAGCAGCAGGCGTAAAGGGGCGACGCAATGACCAAGAACCGCACCGAAGTCGCGGACATCGACCGCAGCCTCTACGACTTCACCTATGGCGAGGAGGGATTCGAGCGCCTCGACGCCGGCATAACGCCCGACATCGTGCGCGAGATCAGCGCCAAGAAGGACGAGCCGCAGTGGATGCTCGACCTGCGCCTCAAGTCCCTCGAGATCTTCAACCGCTTCCCCGACCCGACGTGGGGCCCCTCCATCGAGGGCCTGGACATGGACAACATCGTCACCTACGTCAAGCCCAACACCGACCAAAAGCACGACTGGGAGTCGGTGCCCGACGACATCAAGAACACCTTTGAGCGCCTGGGCATCCCCGATGCCGAGCGTAGCTACCTGGCGGGCGTCGGCGCGCAGTACGACTCCGAACTCGTCTACCACAACATGCAGGACACGGCGTCCAAGATGGGCATCGTCTACTCCGGCATCGAGGAGGCCCTGCACGACCCGCAGTGGGAGCCGCTCATCCACGAGAAGTTTATGACGCTCATCCCGCCCACCGACCACAAGTTTGCGGCCCTGCACGGCGCCGTGTGGTCGGGCGGCTCGTTTGTCTACGTGCCCAAGGGCACCAAGCTCGATTTTCCGCTGCAGAGCTACTTCCGCCTCAACGCCAAGGGCGCCGGCCAGTTTGAGCACACGCTCATCATCGTCGAGGACGATGCCGACCTGCACTTTATCGAGGGCTGCTCCGCACCCAAGTACAACGTGGCCAACCTCCACGCCGGCGCTGTCGAGCTCTTTGTGGGCAAGCGCGCGCACCTGCGCTACTCGACCATCGAGAACTGGTCCAAGAACATGTACAACCTCAACACCAAGCGTGCGCGCGTGGACGAGGACGGCGACATCGAGTGGATCAGCGGCTCCTTCGGCAGCCACGTGGGCTACCTCTACCCCATGAGCGTGCTCAACGGTCGCCGCGCCCGCTCGAGCTTTACCGGCATCACCTTTGCCGGCGCCGGCCAGAACCTCGATACCGGCTGCAAGGTCGTACTCAACGCGCCCGATACCTCGGCAACCGTCGAGACCAAGGGCATCTCCAAGAGCGGCGGCATCCAGACCTTCCGCAGCTCCATCGTGGCCACGCCCAAGGCCGAGGGTTCCAAGGCAACCGTGAGCTGCCAGTCGCTGATGCTCGACGACCAAAGCCGCTCCGATACCATCCCCGCCATGGACATCCGCGCCAAGAATGTCGACATCGGCCACGAGGCCACCATCGGCCGCATCGGCGACGATAAGGTGTTCTACCTGATGAGCCGCGGCATCTCGGAGGAAGAGGCCCGCACCATGATCGTCAACGGCTTTGCCAACCCGGTCTCCAAGGAGTTGCCGCTGGAGTACGCCGTCGAGATGAACAACCTGATCAAGCTCGAGATGGAAGGAGCGATCGGATAATGAAACAGACCACGAACACCGCCGCCACCACGCTCGAGCAGGTTAATGCGATGCCTGCCGCCACTTGGGGTTGGCTGCGCATGAACCAGACCAAGCTTGAGCTTTCGGACGAGCTTACCGTCGCTCCTGCCGAGGCCGTCGAGGTCGAGGGGCTGGACGAGCAGTTCCGCGGCACTGCCGACGCCTTCGACGCCGCCATGGACGCCATGGCC
>CABSNH010000088.1 GCA_902478985.1 uncultured Collinsella sp. | reverse complement strand
CACTCACACGAAGGTGCGCCCGTCCTGTCGATTATCCGCAGCGCCATCTCGCATACCGTGCAGGTATCGGTATTCATTTTCCTAGTGACGCTGATTCTGGTCGCCGTGCTCGAGACCTTTGGCGAATCTGCGATCGAGCAGTTCCTGCGTGGCAACGAGACGCTCGCCGTCCTGGGTTCGGCGCTTGTCGGCCTGATCCCCAACTGCTCGGCGAGCGTGGTCATTACGCAGCTGTATCTGGAAGGCGCACTGCAACTGGCACCGATGCTCGCCGGCACGCTCATTTCTGCCGGCGTGGGTTATCTGGTGCTGTTCCGCACCAATCGCAGTGCTCGCGAAAACGCCGTGTTCCTGGTCATGATGTACGTCATCGGCGTGGGCTGGGGCCTCGCCCTATCTGCCTTCGGCCTCTAAGTAGGCCTAACAAAACGGGCTTCAAAATAGCTATGCACGGCGCCTACACAATGCGGCGACGCATGGCATTTTGAAACCCGTTTTTTGTTGAGCCACGGATCCTGAGCGCTCACACCGTCCAAAACAAAAAGGCAGATTTTTAGGCATGTCCCAAAAATCTGCCTTGGTTAGCGCAGCAGCTCGGTGAGGTTGCGCTTAAAGCGGGCGCGGTCTTCGCTGGTGAAGGCTGCTGGCCCGCGGGTGCGACCGCCAGCGCGGCGCACTTTCTTTTCCTCGTGACGAATAAACAGCTGCATGTCGATGGTCGCCTTGTCGTACACGCGCCCGCGCACGCCGATGGCGGAGGCATCGCGGCCGAGCACCATGCTCGCCAGGCCAATGTCCTGCGTCACGACCACGTCGCCCGCCTGCAGACGTTCGACAATGGCAAAGTCGGCACTATCGGCGCCCACGCTCACATCGAGCGTGGTGACCCAAAAGCCGCGTCGCGCGTGCTTGGCATCACGTGGATCGTCGCGGCGAATGTGCCGCTCCAGGTTCTGCGTGCTGTTGCCGGCAATCACCACGGCGACGCCCGCCCGCCGCGCGCAGTCGATCGACTCGCGCGTAACCGGGCAGGCGTCGGCATCAATAAACAGCGTCCGCGGCATCTAGTGCACCAGCTTGCCAAAGCGGATAGCGCGAATAATCAGCGTCACGCCAAACACCAGGAGCGCGGCGCCGCTAAAGATGACGAGCATCTTTGCCGACCACAGCGGATAGATAAACACGAACACGCCGGCGATGATGGAGAGCGCGCCGCTCAGGATAGCGAGGGCGCGGTTAGACGAAAGCTCGGATTCCAGAATGGACATGACACCTTCGACAATCCAGCCAAAGCCGGCCACGACCACCACGAGCGTGGTGAGCGTCGCGGTCGAGAAGGCCTGGTTGCGCAGGATTATGACGCCGCCCAGAATGATGATCAGGTTGGAGATGATGCTCGTGACGCGCCAGCCGGCGGGCAGCAGCGGCTCAAAAATGGCGGTGAACAGCCTGACGCCAGCCGTGATCACAAAGTAGAAGCCCAGGACGGTCGTCAGGAAGACGAGGGACTTGGCGGGCGCAAACAGCAGCGCGATGCCGGCAAGCAGTGCGATGACGCCCGTGGCGGCGTAGATCCAGCGCACGGCCTTGATTGCCTTGCCTGCCATGCTTTTCTCGTCAAATCCAAACAGATTCGACTGCTGGTCGTCGTTCTTAAAGATGCCCATGAGGTCTCCTTTCCGCACGGCGTTTGCCGTCATTGTTGTTTTTGCGGCGTATGCCGCAGTTGCTACAACAAGTATCGCCTAAAGGCACCGGCGTATGGGTTGGGGAGGGCGAAGTGTAACCCAAAGGTCCCGATTTGTTCTCGTTGTTCCCCATGTCGCGTTTTTCTATTCAACAGGTGTAGAACATTGCGGCCCTGTTCGTTATTGCCTGCGTTTTAGGTTAGATTTTCCTAAGAACAATTGCCTTGTATTGGGGGTCTCTATGAACGAAGCTGTTCCCGCGGCGCCGTCGAGCGTGGAGTTGATGGCAAAGCAAGGTTGCGAAAAACTCGGTCTGGAATCGTTTGACGCGCTGGTCCGTCGTGCCCGCACATGCCGTCGATTTGACGAGTCCATGCGCGTACCGCGCGAGTTTTTGCTTGAGCTGGCAGAGCTGGCGCACCTGGCTCCCTGCGGCGCTAATGCTCAGCGTCTGCGTTTTCATGTGGTGAGCGACGCCGAGGAGTGTTCGAGCTTATTTGAAAAGCTCACATGGGCTGGTGCGCTCAAGGATTGGTCGGGTCCTGTCGAGGGCGAGCGCCCGACCGGCTATATCGCGATCCTTGCCGAGCGTCCCGCTCCGGGCAAGCCTGCCGCGCCAATCACCGAGGCAGACGCTGGTATCGCCGCGCAGACGATGATGCTCGCCGCCCGCAGCGCTACGCCCGAGGTGGCGGCGTGCATGTTCAAGGCTTTTCCGCCTCGTGCGATTGATGTCATGGGACTTGACGGCGACAAGTACGAGGTCAAGCTGATCATGGTCTTTGGCGTTCCCGCCGAGACACAGGTGATCGATGCAATTGATTCCAACCCCGACGGCTCTATTAATTACTGGCGTGACGAGGCGCAGGTACACCACGTACCCAAGCGTCCACTCGCCGACGTACTGGTGTAGTTGAGCGTCGCCGCGGCGTGATCCGGCGGTAAACCACCACAAAGGTGCCCGTCCCCTTTGTGGTGGTACGAGGGGAGGGCATGTGGCTGATCTGTATTTGGTGCGGCATGGGCAGACCGAGCTCAATGTGCAGAACATTTTGCAGGGCTGGCACGATTCGCCGCTTACGGCGCGCGGGCGCGAGCAGGCACTGGCGACGCGCGCGGCGTTTGAGGCGCGCGGCATCTCCTTTGACCATGCGTATTCGTCTCCGTTGGGTCGGGCACGGTGTACGGCAGAGCTGATCGTTGGCGAGGGCCGTTCCATAGAGCTGGTCGATGACCTGCGCGAGTGGCATCTGGGCTCGCTGGAGGGCACATCAAATTGCGAGATGCCGCCGCAGCCCTGGGGTGATTATCCGGTGGCCTTTGGTGGCGAATCTGAAGGCGAGCTACGGGCGCGCATGGTTGCGGCGCTGTCCCGCATTATGGCCCGACCGCAGCACGATCGTGTGCTTGCGGTCTCTCATGGCTCTGCCTGTCAGGAGTTTCTTGAGTATGTGGCCGGCGGGGGAGGACAGCCCGACAACGGTGCCGTGCTTCATTTTGGCTATTGCGACGGGGGCGTTTTCGCTCCTTGACTGGTAACGAACGAAAGGACCCCTATGAATAAAGACCTGTATCTGGTCCGTCATGGACAGACGATATTTAACCTCAAGCGCATTATTCAGGGCTGGAGTGATTCGCCGCTCACGCAGTTGGGCTGCGAGCAGGCGGCGCGCGCTGGCATGTTCTTGCGAGCGCGCGGCATCGAGCCCGACCACGCCTACACCTCGACGCTGCATCGCACCGAGCAGACTATCGCCAACCTGTGGCCGGGCCTTGCCTACGAGCGTCTGGACGGTCTGTGCGAGTGGTTCTTTGGCGATTTTGAGGCCGAGCGCGTGATGCTCATGCCCGAGCGTCCGTGGCGTGACTTCTACCGCCAATTTGGCGGCGAGGGGCAGATGCAGGTGCGCGAGCGCATGGTGGCGACGTTGACCGATCTTATGCGACGTCCGGACCACGAGTGCGTGCTCGCGGTGAGCCACGCCTCGTCCATCAAGGAATTTTTGGACCACGTGAGGGGAGCGGCGGCCGACGAGCGCGAGCGCGTTCCGGGCAACTGCTCGGTGCTGCATTTTGCGTTTGACGATGCGACGGATACGTTTGAACTGGTCGAAGTCTTTACGCAAGAAGATTATGCGCGCGAGCTGGGTCTTGAGCCGCTCGTGGCGGCAGCGGGTCCGCAGCGCGGGTAGCGCGGGCGTGGCGATGCGGATCGCCGACATCATTGTTCGATGCGAAAGGGGCGGGGATGCATGCGCATGTATCCCCGCCCCTTGTTTGTTGAGCTGCCGAGTCTTTGTACTGGGCGTTTACGCCCTGTTAGAACCTTGCGATCTGGTGGGTGAGCAGACCCGTTGGAACCTGCGGTGCGCCGCCGGCGACCTGTGCGGCGGGGAATAACGCGGCAACGGTAAAGTTGAACGGCTCTTTGCCCGTGTAGGTGCCGGCTGTGCGGGCCTCGTCCGCCAGGAGCTGCGCCGCCCCTGTCAGCGCGGCGGCATAGGTGGGGTCGTCAGCCGGCGCCGGCTCTGGTGCCTGGTCGAGCATGGCTCGGATGGCGGCAACGGCGTCCTCGCGCTTGACCTCCCACGCGCGGTGCGTAATGCCGGCGGGGTCGGTGACGGCATAGAGCGACGCACCCTCTTTGGCGGCGCCCAGGATGATATCCATGACGGGTGAGGCCTCGTAGGCGAGCGTTACAGGGCGCGGCTGGACCTTAAGCGCGGCGATTGCACGGGCGGCTGCGGCTGTACCTGCGGAGGGCGCGTCGTCGCACGCCAGCACGCCGACCGGGCAAATCGCCACAACGCCCGTTACGCGACCCGGTTCGCCCGAGCACTCGTACACGTAATACGCCGCGCCCGGATCTTTGAGCATAAGCCCGTCGGCGATGGCGTCGCGCAGGGCGTCGTTGCTGCTCAGGATACCGCCCATCTGCGGCAGCGCTTCGAGCACGCGGTCCTGAGCTGGGCGGATGCAGGGAAACGGAAGTGCTTTCATGGGCGGTCCTAACGCGCGAGTCGGTTTGTTCGCGGCTTATTATGCCCCAACTTGGACGCTTGCGTCCCAGAGCGTGTTGTCAACAAGCGCGATGAGTACGTTCTGGCAGCGAACGATATCGGCATGGGGCATATACTCGTTGGGCTTGTGCGCGAGCGCTAACGAGCCGGGGCCGTAGCTCATGCAATTGCGGTAACCCGTCTTGCCGGCAATGACGGCGGTATCGGTGCAGCCGGTAAAGAAGCTGGCGGGCACGTCCGCGTCTGTCACGTCATCGGCGGCGCGCTTGAGCGCAGCTAGGAGGGGAGAGCCTGGGTCGCGCTCGATGGCGTCCCAGGGTGACGGTATCCATGTGGCAGATGTAGACGAGCCTCGCCTCGTCGCTCACGCCCGGCACGGTAATCATAAGGTTGCGGCGCCCGGGGAGTACTTCGAGCTCCTCAATCTGCACGGCACCGAGTACTGGATGGCTCAGCTGCGCCATCCGCTCCTCAGCCAACGCCTTGATATAGCGCTCGATCTCGCCCTCATACGCACCCGGGGTCCGAGCTGTCAATCTTCACAAGCTCCTGCACAAGGCGCCAGGCAAAGTCCTCATCAACCATATGTAACCTCACAATCAGTTTGCTTTGCAAACCGATTGTGAGTCACCTGCAGATTCGCGACGCGCGCGTAGCAGCATTTACCGTTCGCAGGCCGAGCCATCGCGTTTGCCGTCCGGGCGGGTTTACAAACGACGCGGTGGGTACGTACCTTTCATGGACGACATGCTGTGCGACATATCTGCCTTTCGGTATCACCGGATACCTCCACAGGTTTTGGCAATAATGCCGGACCTGCCCGATTCTGTGGACGATCCGCGCAGGGAACGTCTTTGTGAGCATCCGCTCGTCAAGCATTTCCTGGGCACCCCGTTACATGTGTTGGCGCAGGGCGGCTGCGGACGTAAGGGCGGTCGCATCGTCAGGCATGTTTGGAACGGGGAGAGGCCGTTTGGCTCCGTGCGGCAGACAGAGTTTGGCCTTGATGCCGCGTCCCCGCTCTTTACGCTGCTGACCCTAGCTTCCTCGGTCTCAAACGAGCGTCTGATCATGTGCATGTATGAGATGTGCGGCACCTTTGCCGTGTGCAAGATTGCACCTCAAGTAAAGTTGGCGCTTGAGCAGGCATATGGGAGCCGGTGGGGTGACGCACGGTCGGGCTGGGAAAACGTAAAGGATGCCTCGGGGAATCCAACGGACTTGTGGAAACGACCTCCCTTGATCGAGCTCTCTGACCTTACGCAGTTCGCCAATAAGATCCAGGGACTCCGCGGTGCTAAATCATTCACACGTGCCGCGAAATGCATTACGGGGGTTGTGGCATCGCCGCTTGAGGTCCAAGCTTCGATGCTGTTTGGCCTTTCGAGGCTGCGCGGCGGCGAAGGGCTGCGCCTTACCAATAATGTTGAGATTCGCATGACGCGCAGCGCCCGCCTGATTTCGGGGCTTGATAGGCGCTACGCCGATATCTTGCTGTCAAATAAGGACGGCAGCCGGGAGTGCCTGGTTGAATGTCAAGGTAAAGCCATTCACGGATCCATAGAATCCAAGATCTCGGACTCCGATCGAACGACGGCCCTGCAAGCCATGGGATATCCCGTCGTTCTGATGACCTATGGTCAGCTGGTCGACTCCGATGCCTTCCATGTAGTGATGGAACTCATCATGTCCTATCTCGATATGCCGTTGAAAGACAAGACACCGCGGCAGCAAGAGCTCGAACGGCGGCTTCGTGAGGAGATTTTTATCGATTGGGCGGGAATGTAGCCGCGCGGGTGGAAAACGGTCGCGGAAGCTAGGGTTTTAGTTGCGAATAGCCTTCAATTGCTCCTTGGAATTGGCTTAAAAAGTGCTACCTAGAGCAAGTTATTTCGGAAAATGGACAGTCAACATTAGTTTGGCAT
>CABSNH010000087.1 GCA_902478985.1 uncultured Collinsella sp. | reverse complement strand
TGGGGATGCCGTGGCGCAGGCAGGGGATGGGAGCAGTGGTGTCCACGACCAGCGGCGGCTCGGGGCGCGCCTCGCCAATGTCGGACACACGCAGGCGCGGCAGCGTGGCCTTGGCCTCGGGTGTGTCTTCCGCCTCCTGCGCGGCACGCAGCGCGGCCGTGCGCTCGACCACGTCGGTCAGCTCGGCATCGGTCATGGCATCGCGCTTGGCTGCCAGCTCGGCGGCCTCGGCACCCTCCGAACCCTCGGCGGCGTCCACCGGCACCAGCTCGACCAGTGCCATGTGGTCGTTTTCCAGCACGAGCTCGCGCAGCAGGTCCTCAAAGTAAGTGCCGTTCAGCTCGCCGCGCAGCTCCTCGTACACCGGGCCGTACTTGAGCGCCAGCGTCGCGGCGTCGTCATCGTAGAGCCAGGTGCTCAGCGCGTCGCACGCAATGGCCACGCCGTCGGCGATGCCATAGTCACGCTGGCGCAGGTCGTACTCGTTGCTGCTGATGATGGCTTCCAGACGCTCGCGCGGAACTCCGTGCTCGCACAGGTCGCGGCAGGCGTCCTGGAACACGCGACGCAGCTCGCGCGCCACACCGGGCTGTGCGTTTTGCAGCATGATGAGCTCGTAGGGCTGCAGGCTCTCGGCCGCGGTGTAGCTCACCACGTTGCCGCCCAGACCGGCGGCCAGAATGGCCTTCTTAACCGGCGCTTCGTTGGAGCCCAGCAGTGCCTCGAACAGGATGTCCGCGGCGATCGTGCGCTTGCGGTCGAGCGCACTGCCCAGCACAAAGCCCAGGCCCACCAGGGCGTTCTCGGGCGTGGTGGCCATCTCGACGCGCTTATACTCGCAGGTCACGGGCGCCTGCACGCCCAGCGGATTGGGCGCAAGCGTGGACGGGTCCTCGCCGGCGGCAACGGCTGCGTCCATGCGGCGGCTCGCGGCACTCGGCTGCGACAGGTAGCGCTCGTCCAAAAAGGCCAGTGCGCGGTCCACGTCCAGGTCGCCGTAGAGCGTGATGTAGGAGTTGGAGGGATTGTAGTGTCGCGCGTGCGTGTCCAGGAACTGCTCGTAGGTGAGCGCGGGAATCGCGCGCGGGTCGCCGCCGCTCTCGTGCGCATAGGCGGTGTCGGGATAGAGCGCGGCGTTGACGGCATCGTCCAGCACGCTCATGGGATCGGACAGCGCGCCCTTCATCTCGTTGAACACCACGCCGTTATAACGCAGCGTGCCCTCGTGCAGGCTCGCGGCGCTGCTGTCGCCGTCGCCCTCCGGCAGGTCCAGTTCGTAGTGCCAGCCCTCCTGCTCAAAAATGGTGGGCTTGGTATAGATGGCCGGGTTGAACACCGCGTCCAGGTACACGTCCATCAGGTTGTACAGATCCTGCTCGTTGGTGGTGGCAACGGGGTAGATGGTCTTGTCGGGGTAGGTCATGGCGTTGAGGAACGTCTGCATGGAGCTCTTGATCAGGTCGACAAACGGCTCCTTGACGGGAAACTTGGCCGATCCGCACAGCACCGAGTGCTCAAGAATATGGAACACGCCGGTGGAATCGGCCGGCGGCGTCTTAAAGCCAATGGCAAAGGCCTTGTTTTCGTCGTCGCACGCCAGGTACAGCAGACGAGCGCCCGAGGCAGTGTGTCGCAGCACGTAAGCGTCCGAGTCGAGCTCGGGCACGGTCTCGCGGCGCTCGACGGCAAAGCCGTGGCAGGTAGTGCCGGGCACCAGCAGTGCAGCGGCTGCGGCGCGCGGGTCGGTTGAGGTGGTGGGCATATGCAGTCTCCTTTGACGCCCCAGCGGGGGCGAATCGAGTCGAATCCTCGAGAGTATACCCATATGGGGCCGCGACCCTGCGGCGAACTGGAGACGATGCCAGCGGATTGGGCGAAGGGCTCGCGTGCCCGCCGCACGAGCGTGGAAAATTGGACACTCGCCAAACGAGAGTGGATATTCGGACGGACGAGCGAGGATTTCCGGATACCTATCGAACGAGAGTGGATATTTGGACGGAATTTGCCGCAAAAGCCCCAAAAACCGTCCAAATATCCACTCTCGATATCCGACCGTCCGAAAATCCTCGCTCGTCCATCACTCGCGTATCTCTCGTCCCTCATTCGTCTCTAATATGAGAGATGACAGGAAGATGAGAGAAAAATATGAGAGATAACTGAGCAGCAAAGAGACAGGCAATCATGGTATTGTCTCAATACCAATTGTTCTACCAGCAAAAATATGTATAAATGAAGCAAATGGTAGACATTCCATCTCTCATCTATCTCTCTATCTCTAAGCCGAGAGATAGAGAGATAGATGAGAGATAATTTCGAGAGATAACTGAGAGACGAGGGAAATCTATCCGCGGCATTCTCCGTAAGGTCGAGCGAAAGGACGTGCAGATGAACGAAAACGAGCTGACCGGTCTGCTCGAGTCTTTAAGGCGTATGGGCTCGGACGATCTTAACGTCGAGGTCAAGGAGAGCGCTACGACGCTTTCCCGCGACGTATGGGAAACGGTTAGCGCATTCGCGAATACCGCCGGCGGAATTATCGTTCTCGGCGTGAGCGAGCGCGCGGGTTTTGTCCCGGTTGAGAACTTTGAGACCGAGAAGGTGCTCAACCAATTCGTAGCGGGCATGGGTGATGCCGGCGGTCGCGGAAAACTGGCCAATCCGCCCAAATACACCATTGAACGCGTGGGGCTCCAGGGCACCGTGGTTCTGGTCATCACGATTGAGGAGCTCGACCCGTCGAGCAAGCCTTGCTATGTCATAGAGCGGGGCGCTCAAGGCGGCAGCTACAAACGCATCGATGACAAAGATGTCCCGCTCTCGTCGACTGAGGTCCTGTCCTTGTCATCGTATGAACGTACGAGCCCCAGTGATCGCGATGCAGTGCCCGGCGCGGTCGCAGGCGATCTTGACGAGGCCCTGGTCGACCGCACGATAGAGCGTGCTTTCTCGCTGACACCCCGGGCAATGCGCGGCGCGACGGACAAGAAGACAAAGATGGAGCGTCTAAATTTCCTCGACTCTCAGGGAAACGTGACCAAGGCGGGTCTCCTTGCCGCGGGCGTTTACCCTCAGCAGTTCTATCCCAAGCTCTTTATCGATGTGGCCGTTCATGCGGGGACACAGAAGGGTGCGGCGGGGCCGCTGAGGTTTATAGACCGCGCAATCTGCGAGGGAACGTTGGGCGAAATGATCTCGGACGCCGTTGCGGCTGTCGCCAAAAACCTGCGTCGCATCTCGACTGTTCAGGGTGTCTCGCGTATCGACTTGCTGGAGATTCCCGAGGAGGTCCTGCGCGAGGCAATCGCCAACGCCGTAATCCACCGAGAATACGGAGATCGGTTCTGTGGGCAGTCGATCGCTGTTGACGTCTTTGATGACCGTATCGAAGTGACGAACCCCGGCGGCCTATACGGGGGAAAGACTCGCGAGAACTTGTTTGACGGCAGCTCCCGATGCCGTAACGCGACGCTTGTGAAGCTCATGTCGATTGTCCCGCTGCCGGATGGCGCAGGTTCGCCGGCTGAGGGCAATGGCTCGGGCATCCCGATGATGATCGATGCCATGCGCGCGCATGGTCTGGCCGAGCCCCTGTTCTGCCCGGGGTTCGATCGGTTCAAGGTCGTACTTTACCGTTCAAAGATCGAGCCGGTCGATCATGGCGGGGGCTTAATTGTGACGGCACTCAAACACTACGGCGAGCTGGGGACGCGTGAGCTGGCAGAACGTACGGGGCTTACGATTTCCCAGGTTAGGTCGCGCGTCAACGCGCTCATTGCTCAAGGCGAGCTTGAGCCCACGGCGCCGGCGACGAGCCGCAACCGCAAGTATCGACTGTCAGAGCGCGTGGAATAAATGCGTTAGTGGACGAGGCGACCCAATAATCGACCCTCGATTGGCGCCCACTAAGGCAAAGCGGTTGTTGCCCAGTCGACAGTGATGCTAAAGACTCGGCTTACGCCGGCATGGCCCCAAACCCGTCCATCAAGAACAGCCTAAGAACCAGCTTGATGACATATCCCGGTTTGACTTCAGCCGCGTCAAAGACGTGGCGCTCGGCGAGTTCGCTGCAGTATGCATAGATGTCGCGGATAAGGTCCGCGCCCGAAAGCGTAAACATGTAGCCTGCGTCCGAAAGTGCATTGGGCGCGGCGGGCAACTTGGCCATGTGGCAGAACGTTTGCAGGTCGGGCGCCATAACATTCTGGTAGTCGAGGTGGCCGTTGGCATCCTGTTCGGCAAGCTCCAATTGGCGCACAAAATCCAGCGCCGCTGCTAACACAAAGCTCGGTGTAGGCGCATTGACGTCCTGAGTGGTCGCCACAAGCCTGCCCGCCGCCTGCGTGACAAGCCAAGCGACCTCGCGCTGGCAGCGCACGGCCTTGCGCGTAACCGGCTTGATGGACGAAGAAGAAACGCTCCCCTTAGGCGGATTCGAAGCAGCCATAAGACCCTCCAATGAACAATCCGGTCCAACAAGCCCGGATGAAACACGTGCTACATCAGTATACAGGGGAGTGGGGTAGCGGGGTACGAGCGCGCCAGCGGCAAACCGAGAGCATCAACGATGTGCCGATCGCGGAATGAGATCTCGTAATAATTGACTCTCGGTCATATTATTGAGGGGCATGACTCGCGTTCGTATGGTTGTAGGTGCTGGCGATGAACGACATTGACCTTGCTGTTCCGTTGATGGATGGACCAAGCTATGACCGTGCCTGCAGTCTCGTGCCTTCTGAATACGTTGAGGCATGGGAGTGGTTTCTGGGTGAGGAGCAGCGCGGCGGCGTTTGGACCAGCCTTCCGCACCACACCAAGGAAGATAGCCCTCAGTATCAGTATCGTTTGAGAATTGGCTCGGACTTCTTTCCCGTAACGCGGGATTCAGGGATCTTCTGGCCGGGCCAGGATCGGGTGAAGCAAGATCCCAATAAGATCTTTGCGCTCTCGGTCCATAACTCTAAAAAGAGCTTCTACACCGATGTGCCTCCGCTCTATTTGGACGATGGTACGTGGGTCATTAAGTACTCGGTTCAAGCGCCGGGTACCGTTGGTTTTCGAGACCAGAATTACAACCGTAAAATGCTCAACTGCATGGAATGCGGCGTTCCAGTCGGAGTCATATTTGCAACCGAGGTGGGCTATAAGGTGCTCGGCCTTGCGTTTGTTGAGCGGTTCGAGCCCGAAAACGGATGGTTTGTTCTGCACGGTCCTGTTCATAAAGGCGGGCCGGACCCTCGTTTTGCGCCCGACATGAGTTATCTGAAGCGCATGCCCGTCGATATTGAGTTTGCCGGACAGGGTGCGACCGACGACGAAAAGGTCCGCTATGCGTTAAGGCGCGAGCGATTGGGGCAACAATGGTTCCGCAAGCAGCTCGTTGCCGCCTATGACGGCCGTTGCGCGGTGTCGGACTGTGGCGTCAGCGAAGCTCTGGAGGCTGCACATATCGAGAATTACTCGGGACCCAAATCGCAGGTTGCCAGCAACGGTATTCTGCTTCGGCGCGATCTTCATTCCCTATTTGATGCTCACCTGATTTCGTTTGAGCCTGTTTGCGGCGAATATCGGCTGTGCGGATCGTACCTGCTGGATAAGACCGACTACGCTTCCTTTGCGGGTGCGACGCTAAGGCAGCCGGATGAGCGTCAGTGGCGACCCGATATGGTGTTTCTTGAGGCCCATCGCATTGAGTTCGATCGCTCGGAAAAGAAGCGTGAAAAGGCGGGGCTTCTGCCGTATTAGCGTATTTGGCTTTGGCATTCTTTGACGATCGTGTTGTTTGATCGGATCGCGTGGCGATGCAATCTCGCGCACGCCCGCCGGTGCATGCTCTTCCTGATTTGTATAGCGAGAGGGGAGCGTATATGAGCTGGCGAGGCGATATTGCGATGGGGAAGTACGGAAAACTGCCGTGTGCCCTTATAGACAACAATATGTTTCCGAGCGTAGAGGTTGATTGCGCGTCGTTTGTCGTCACCTGCCCTTGCTGCGGCTCGCAAATACCGTGTCTCGACATTCGGTTTATCGATGCGCGCGACAGACTCAGCGACGAAGTGAGAAAACGGACAGGCGTTCATATGCCGGTGTATCCGGAGAAATGCCCTGTTTGTGGCCTCGATATCGTGTACGACGCCGGCGACGAGGGATAGGTGATGCGGAGGAGTTGGCTGTGAGTGTCTTTTGCCTCTACAAATAAATCCCCTCACCGAGTTGCTTGTGGAACTCGGCGTGATGGTCGCGTGCCCAGGTAAAGAGCGCCTGGTCAAAGTCGGTACGCGTGACCGGGACGCCAAAGACGCCGGCAACTTCGACGCGTATAAACTCCAGTGCCGGCAGCTTGTTGATGGCAGTGAGGGCAAACGGGGACGAGGGCTCCTCGAACAGATAGCGGCTGCCTTGCAGCGCGTCGCAACTGGTGCACGTGTTGCCGAGCGACGGGGCTTTGGAGGCTCGCGCGCCTACGGGCTTGTAGCCGCAGCGCTTATGAAGGTAGTCGCGGATCTCGCCCGGTACGCAGCCAAGAGCGGGCACGATGGCGAGTGCGTTGGCGTTGGCCGTGTCGATGGCAATGTACCCGGCTTCGTTGGGCGCGTGCGCGATGGCGATGCTCTCGTCGTTATCGGTTCGATAGGGAATGCCGAAGGCTGCGACCGAGGTCTCTTTGTGACACTTCCAGCACTCGCGCTTGCCCAGTACTAGAT
>CABSNH010000086.1 GCA_902478985.1 uncultured Collinsella sp. | reverse complement strand
TTGACCACGCGGCCGTCCTTAACATCCAGACAGGGAATCACGCGTTTGGTAAGCACGGGCTACTCCTCCCCTCGGGCGGCGGCCAGCGCATGGACCAGTGTAAAGTTGCCCTCGTAGAGCGCACGGCCGGTAATGGCGCCCTCGATGGCATCCTCGCCCACCGCGGCCAGTGCACGGATGTCGTCGAGCGCCGAGATGCCGCCCGAAGCCACGACGGGAAAACCCGCGACCTCGGCCACATGGCGATACGCCGCCACATCGATGCCCGTCTGCATGCCATCGCGCGCGATGTCGGTATACACCAGATGCCTAAAGCCCAGCTCGGAAAGCTGCGCCACGGCGTCGTCGAGTGACACGCCCGCGCCGTCACGCCAGCCGTTCACCTTGACCTGACCGTCGCGCGCGGCGATATCTGCTACCAGCAGCTCGCCAAAGCCTTGGGCTGCCACCTCAGCAAAACCCGGCTCGGTCACGAGCACGGTGCCCAGTGCAATGCGGCGAGCACCATAGCCTGCCAGCTCATCGATGCGCGCGAGTGAGCGAACGCCGCCGCCCACGTCCACGGACAGACCGCCGACGCCGCAGATGGCCTTAATCGCCGCCGAGTTGGCAGCGCATGTGTCCTCGTCCTCACCAAAGGCAGCGGACAGGTCGACGACATGCACCCAGCTTGCGCCCTGCTCGGCAAACGAGCGGGCGACGGCCACGGGGTCATCGGAATATACCTTGCAGCGGTTGCGGTCACCGCGCTCCAGGCGCACAACCTTGCCGCCGATCAGATCGATTGCGGGAAACAGGATCATCGGCCAACCTCCTCGACGATGCTCACGAAGTTCTTAAGGATGCACTGACCCAGCGCGGAGGATTTCTCGGGATGGAACTGGCAGCCCCACACGTTGCCATGGCGCACGATGCACGGGAAACTCCGTGTATAGTGCGTGCGTGCCAACACATCGGCGGCATCGACGTCGTCGGCCACCGCGTAGCTGTGAGTGAAATACATGTTGGCGCCCTCGGCAAAACCGGCAAGCAACGAATCGGCCGCACCGACGGGCGTCATGTGCACCTGGTCCCAGCCCACGTGCGGGACCTTCAGACGGCTCGAATCCAGGTGCGTGCACGAGCCACGCATGATGCCCAGGCCATCGACCCAGGGACCACCGGCCTGCTCGGAGGCATCGTCGTCCGCGTCCGCACCCTCGTCCGCAGGCACGCCCTCGTTGCCGCGCTCAAAAAATAGCTGGAGGCCCAGGCAGATGCCGAGCAGCGGAGTTCCGGCGGCAACGGCATCGAGCACGGCCACCTCCTCGCCGCTCTGGCGCATAAAGGCGATCGCGTCATAGAACGCGCCCACGCCCGGGATGACCAGGCCGTCGGCGTTGCGGATCTGCTCCGGATCGTCCGATGTGCAGGCGGCGGCACCGGCGCGCGCAAGCCCGCGCACGACGCTCGACAAGTTGCCCTTGTGGTAGTCGACCACCACGATTTTCGGTTCGCCCACGCGACCCTCCCTTTTCCCATTCAAAACCTGCCAAAAAGGGACAGGTTTATTTTGGTCGGTTAAACGTTCACCCACCACATGAGACAGCATTCCCGCAGATAAAACCTGCCAAAATAAACCTGTCCCTTTTTGGCAGGTTACAGTGAGCCCTTGGTGCTGGGGATGCCCTGCACGCGGGGATCGAGCTCGCAGGCGCGGCGCATCGTGCGGCCCACGGCCTTAAAGGCGGCCTCGATAATGTGATGCGAGTTGCCGCCCGCCAGCTCGCGCACGTGCAGCGTGAGCTTGGCATCGCGCGCAAAGGCGTAGAAGAACTCGACGGCCAGCTCGGTATCGAAGCTGCCCACGCGCTCGGTCGGCACAGGCAGCTCGCAATAGGCCTGCCCGCGGCCCGAGATATCCACGGCGGCCATCACGAGCGTCTCGTCCATGGCGATCGCCGCGTCGGCAAAGCGCGTAATACCCGCCTTGTCGCCCAGCGCCTGGCAAAACGCCTCGCCCAGCACGATGCCCGTGTCCTCGACGGTGTGGTGCGCGTCGACCTCGGCGTCGCCCACCGCGCGCACCGTCAGATCGAACAGACCATGGCGGCCAAAGGCGTTGAGCATGTGGTCGAAAAACGGCACGCCGGTCGAGATATCGCACATACCGGTTCCATCCAGGTCGAGTTTGACGATAATGTCGGTCTCCCCCGTCTTGCGGGTCACCTCGGCATAACGGCCCATCTACATTTCCTCCTTCACCAGCGCGGCAAACGCAGCCAGCACCTCATCGTTTTCCTGCGGGGTGCCCACGGTAATGCGCAGACAGTCCGCGAGCCCCGGCGCGTAGCTAAAGTCGCGCACCAAAATCGAATACTCGTCGCGCAGGCGCTCGCGCACGCGCGTGGCATGCGGCGTACGCACGAGCACAAAGTTCGCCGCGCTCGGCCATGCCTCCACGGGCATGCCCTCGGCAGCCATCGCGCGCAGAGCGGCCTGTTCGCGTTCGCGCTCGGATGCGACCTGCGCCACCACGGGCGTGTAGGCATCACGGGCACGCACGCAGGCAAGTGCTGCCGCCTGGCTCAGTACGTTGACCGAATAGATCTGGCGAATCGCCGCGAACACGTCGATGACCTCGGACGCCGCGATCACGTAGCCCAGACGCGTGCCGGCAGCGCCAAACGCCTTGGACAGCGTATGTAAAATCACCAGGTTGGGATGCTCGGCGATAAGGCCCTGCGCCGTGGTGGCCGCGCCAAACGAATCGTCGGCAAACTCAACGTAGGCCTCGTCGACCATCACCATGCCGGGGCACGCATCGCACAGCGCCGCGATAAAGTCGAGCGGCGCCACGTCGCCCGTGGGGTTATTGGGCGAGGTCACGATTGCCAGGTTGCACTCGGGCGCTGCCGCAAGCACGGCTGCCTGGTCGAGCTCAAAGGTCGCGGGGTCGCGCCACACGTCGCGCACCTCGGTCTGGCAGAGCGACGCAAAGAACGCGTACTCGCTAAAGCACGGCGGGCAGTTGAGCAGGGTTCGCCCAGCGCCGCCAAACGCCAGCAGGTAGTTATAGAGCAGCTCGTCACCGCCGTTACCCACGCAGACATTCTCGCGCGCCACACCATGCCAAGCGGCCAGCTCGTCGCGCAGATCGTTGGACATGGGATCGGGATAGCGGTTGAGCGGTGTAGCGGCCAGGGCGGCGTCGACCGCCTCGCGCACGCCAGCCGGCACGGGACAAGTGTTCTCGTTGGCCGAAAGGTTGATGCGTGTGGGCGTAAAGTTGGGATCGTAGGGCTCAATGCCGGCCAAGTAGGGCTGGACGAGCTCCTTCATACGGGGCGTGAGCTCGGCCATATTAGGCCTCCTTGCCAGTCGCGCCGGCGCCATCCGCGCTTGCAGCCGCCAGGTCCACGCCCTCGGTAACTGTCGCCACGGCGTCGCCCGGCCAGGCAACCTTGGTCAGGTCGGCCGCGGCGAGCGACTCGGCGCTCACGGCATCCTCGCCTTGCTCCAACACGCGGCGGCGCAGCGCGGCGGAAAGCGCGTGTGCCCACAGACCCTCGGCCTCGGCTAGACGCTGCGTGGCGGGAGCGTCGGAGAGCAGGCCCTCGGGTGTATAGCAAATGACACTCGAGCGCTTGACGAACTCTTCGACCGAAAGCGGGTTGGAGAACATGGCCGTGCCGCCGGTCGGCAGCGTGTGATTGGGGCCGGCAACGTAATCGCCGAGCGGCTCGGAGCTCCAAGCGCCCACAAAGATGGCGCCGGCGTTGCGAATGCCGCCGAGCAGGCCCATCGCGTCCTTGCAGTGCAGCTCAAGGTGCTCGGGCGCCACGGTGTTCACCGCTTCGACGGCGGCAGCCATGTCGGCGGCCACCACGATGGTGCCCTCATTGTCGAGTGAGGCGCGCGTGATCTCGGCGCGTGGCGACTGCGCGACCAGAATATCGATACCCGCCTCGACCTCGCGCGCAAACTGCTCGTCGCAGGTCACCAGATAGCAGGCCGCCAGCGGATCGTGCTCGGCCTGGGCCATCAGGTCGGCCGCGACCACCATGGGCTTGGCCGTGGCGTCGGCCAGCACGCAGACCTCGGAGGGACCGGCGACCATGTCGATACCCACGTCACCCGAGACAATCTGTTTGGCAGCGGCGACAAAGGCGTTGCCCGGGCCGGTAATCTTGTCGACGCGCGGAATGGTCTCGGTACCGTACGCCAGTGCGGCCACGGCCTGGGCGCCGCCCACCATATAGATCTCGTCCACGCCGCCGAGCTTTGCCGCGGCGAGCGTGTAGGGGCTGATCAGGCCGTCCTTTTGCGGCGGGGTCACCATGACCACGCGTTTGACGCCGGCCACCTTGGCGGGAATGGCGTTCATAAGCACGGTGGAAGGGTACTGTGCACGACCGCCCGGCACATAGATGCCGGCCGCCGCGAGCGGGGTCACCTTAACGCCGAGCATCGTGCCGTCCGGGCGCGTGGTAAACCAGCTCTGTTCGACCTCGCGCTGGTGGAACTCGCGAATCTGGCGTGCAGCCTTTTCGAGCGCCGCGACAAAGGCGGGATCGAGGCCTTCGAGCGCGGCATCGACCTGCTCTTGCGGCAGACGGAAGCTCTGCAGTTCAACGCCGTCAAAGCGCTGGCAATAGTCGCGCACTGCGGCATCGCCGTTGGCACGCACGTTGGCCACGATATCGCGGGCGGCGTCGACGATGTTTTGCGGCAGCACGCCCTTACGGTTGAGCTGGTTGGTAACGAGGCGCTCACCGGGAGCAAGCTTGATGGTCTTCATATCGGTATCCCCTATCGGTCGAGGTTTTGTTCGAAAAACGAGAGACCGGGCGGCGGTGCCAATCAGCCCGCAGCCCGGACGTTGGGGCGCCCGTACGTGCTCGCGCTATTGTGCCGAGCCCGCAACGGGCTCAAAATGCTTGTCCTTCACGGCTGCCGCCAAGCGATCTGCCAGATTGCGTGCGCGCGGATCCAGACGTGCGGCACCCGGATTGACAAAGAAGCGGGCCGTGCAGTCCATGATGCGGCCGGTGATGACCAGGTCGTTATCGCGCAGCGTGGCGCCCGTGGCGGTAATGTCCACGATACGGTCGGTCATACCGACGATGGGGCCCAGCTCGATGTTACCGTGCAGCGAAACGATATCGGCATTCACGCCGCGCTCGGCATACCAAGCGCTCGCGATGCGCGGGTACTTGGTGGCCACGCGAAGCGACCCGCGGCGGGCATAGCTGCGCTCGGCCTGGCCGGCGCGCCACGCGGGCTCCGCCTCGATAAAGGTGCACAGGCCGTAGCCCAGATCGACCAGCTGCAGCAAGTTGAGGTCTGCCTCGATGAGCGAGTCCCAGCCACAGATGCCGCAATCGGCACCACCGCAGCCCACAAAGGCGGGCGCATCGCTGGGTCGCACGATGACAAACTCGATATCGCCGACCGCACCCTCACCGGCCTGTGTGTCGCAGCCGCGCACGATGAGGTGACGACCGGGGTCACGCAGCTCAGAGACATCCAAGCCCGCGGCCTCGAGCACGTCGAGCGTGTCGGCCTTAAGCGAGCCCTTGGGCACGGCGATGCGCAGCGGACCCTCGGCACCGCGCCCCACGGCGTGATCGCCATCGGAAGCAGCGTCCTCGGCCGAGGTGTGCGCGGCCTCCAGACGCTCGAGCGAAAAGGCGAAGCCCGCCGCCGGCACCTCGATGCCGTCGCCAAATGCACCGGTAAAGATGGAGTCGTAGCGTCCGCCCGAACCGACCGGATCGGGCAAGCCGCCGGCATAGGCCTTAAAGACCAGGCCCGTGTAGTAATCAAAAGAGTTCATGATGGAGAAGTCGAATGACAGCACCTGGGCGTCCTCTGGAGCCAGACCATCAACCAGGGCACGGAGTTCGCGCGTCAGCGGCGCGACGATACCGGCAGCCCCCAGCAGCGCATCCACGCGGTCGAGCACCTCGGCACCGCCGTGCAGACGCGGCAGCTCGCTAATGGCGGCCTTGACGGCATCGGACTCGGCGCTTGCAGCCACGCGGGCATCGAGGCCCACAAAGTCGTTGGCGTGCACGCAGCGCAGGGCCTCGGCGGCCAGCTCGCGATCCTCGCACGCCGCGAGCAATTCCTTAAACGGACGCACGCTACCTGCGATAATGCGTGCATCGGGCAGCGCCAGCTTGCGCACGGCCTCGGCCACGAGCGAGACGATCTCGACATCGCCCACGGTATCGCCCGCACCGATAAGCTCAAAGCCCAGCTGCGTAAACTGACGCGAGCCGCCGGCATTGCGCTGACACTCGCGGACCACCGGCGCCTCGTAGCGCAGGCGCAGCGGTAGATCGGCCGCGCGCATGCGAGTCGAAACCAGGCGAACGATCGGCAGCGTGTTGTCGGGACGGACCACCAGCAGGCGACCGTCGTCATCAAAAAGCTTGAACGGTGTGTCCGCGATGCGGCCGCCCTCCTCGAGCGAACCCTTGTCCTCGAGCAGTGGCGTCTCGACCGGCAGGTAATGATGCTCCCTAAAGCAGCCCTTCACCGTATATGCGATCTCCTCGCGCGCCTGAGCCTCCTCGGGCAATATGTCCCGGAATCCCCACGGTGTGGCCGTCATCTGGTGAGCCTCCTCATGCTGTGTTTCATATAGAGCAGAAGACCGGCATAGCTCCGCCGGTCTTCTGGGTACTTTAGCATACTAGAGTGCTTGCGGGGAAAATCCG
>CABSNH010000085.1 GCA_902478985.1 uncultured Collinsella sp. | reverse complement strand
GACCGGTGGACGGCACCGAGCCGCCATTGGGAATGTAGAAGGGGGAGGCCTCGCGACCTCCCCCTTTTTTGTGTTTGGTCGATATTGGCTAAACGCCTCTATGGCTTAATAGCCTTCTCTATTTGAAGAAAATAAAATGAATGACCAGCGCGATTGCCACGACGGCAATGATCAAGAGCGCGATTTGGAGGCGGTGCTGTTTGCGCCGTCTGTTTGACGATGTAAATATCGATTTCCCCTGCTTAGGCGTCTCGAGATAGCGGGCGGAATGCGTTAGAGTTTGCTTGGGACGGGGCCCTCTACGATGTTGCTTAGTGGGTGTTTGTGTTTGCTCCTGGCTGCATGCGCTGTTTTTGGATAAGGGGGCATCTTTTAGATACACCGGATCGCTCGAGTCGACTCCCATGTGTCTGCGACCCGATTGAGTTTCTTCAAGGGTTTGATAACGATTTCGAGTTACATATTCAGGTTCCGCATCGTTAATGGGCTCTTGGGAAATATGGGGACGATGGTAGCGTATGGGCTGTGAATAGGCAGAACTATCGTTCTGCAGCGGCTCATACGAATTGTCGGAGGTCTTATCGTCCATGATGCCCTTAGGTTGTCATTAACAATGTGTCTGTGCCCATTGTAAGCCCCTTGTCTCGTTTTGACTGGCGCGTATACGGTATTTAAGGCACGGTTCAAAGAACCTTAACCTTGTTAAGACCTTAGTCATACAGACTTAGATATACTTATAGAAAGAGACTTAAAAAACTTTATAGCAAAGTGTATATATACGATTTGGGTGGGCATATATAAGAGCGTCAAAAGAAGTCCCTGCCACCTAGAAGATGGCTCGGCAGTCCCTAAAAGGAGTGGTAGTCATGGCAAGCATGGTTCCTTATCGTTCGGTTTTTGGTGTTCGTCCCTCTGCTAGCTCGTTGTTTGATCTCTTTGATGATATGAGCGACCTAGCGAACAGCTCGATTGCCTCTAAGGCGTTCCCCGTTGACGTTGAGGATAAGGGCGATGGCTATGAGGTCAAGGCTTATCTGACCGGCGTCGCCAAGGACGATATCGATGTCGAGCTTAACGAGGGCCGTCTGTCCATTAGCGTGAATGTCGAGGAAGACGAGGAGAACGAGGGTAAGAACTTCCTGCAGAAGGAGTTCAGCTCGTACAGCGCGACGCGCGGCGTGTACCTGAAGGATGCTTCGAGCGAGGGCCTTTCTGCAAAGTACGCTGACGGCATCCTTACCGTTACGGTTCCTAAGATTGTCGAGAAGAAGAACGTTACGAAGATTTCCATCGATTAAGGCTATCGGCTTTTAAAATCGGTGCCTACGTTAAGGGGGCTGGGAAGTGATTCCCAGCCCCCTTTGCTGTTTACTGTATGGTCATGGGCCGATATTGTCCGGCGGGACGTATCGTGAGTTTATGCAGCCCCTCAACGCGGGTGGCGGTGCTGCCAAGCTCGTTGTCGAGCGTTGCGTCGAGGGAGCTTGCGTAGCTTTTGACGGTCAGGCTTGGGCGATTGTTGTCTTGGCTAATGTGCATCGCGATAAGTTGCTCGGTGCGATCGGTTGCCAACGCGCGTGCGGCATCGGCGGCCTGATCGTTGGAGAGATGCCCTTTTACAGACAGGATACGTTCCTGAAGAAAGCGAGGATAGTCGCCTTGACTCAGCATGGTTACATCGTGGTTGCTTTCGAGTGCGAGAATGCGACAGTCCTTGAGCGTATCGATGGCATGCTTCGACAACTCGCCGGTGTCGGTGGCAAAGCCAATTGAATCACCCTGAGCGTCAAACCGGTAGCCGACGGGATTAACGACGTCGTGGGATGTCGAATATGTTTGAATGTGGACTCCGGCAATAGAGAGGGCGTCACCTGGGTCGAATTCCTCGACAGGTAGATGTGCGAGGCTTTCTTTGGACGTGAGCGTTCCTCTGCTGGAAAAGACTGGGCCATTCCAATACTTGCACCATACCTCAAGCCCCTTGATGTGGTCGCTGTGTTCATGGGTGACAACAAGGGCGTACACGTCGTCTACCGACAGTCCGAGTTCCGCCATGCGTTTGAGCGTTTCGCGGCGAGACAGTCCGTCATCGACCATAATGAGCCCCTGCGGGCCCTCGATGAGTGCGCAGTTGCCTTTAGAGCCACTGCCGAGGATATGAAGGTGCAGACGAGACATAAGATTCCAAAGGATACAATGGGTGCGGACGAATAGAGGAGGAAGCAAATGCCTACGGTATCACAGCATTACGGACACCATGCCGTGCCTGGGGCAGTCGATGAGACCCGGACGAGGCAGCAGGCTGCTCCTGTCGTGCTCATGGTATCAGGTGGTGCGGACTCGACGGCTTTGCTCCTTATGGCGTGCACATCAAAGTTGGATATTCAGGATGGGCGTGGTGTAGCTCCCATCGCGCGCGAGCGACTGCACGTGCTGCATGTGAACCATCATCTGCGCGGTGAGGCATCCGATGGCGACGAGGCCTTTGTGCGCGGCCTATGCGCACAATATGGCTTGCCGCTGTGTGTTGAGCATGCCTATTTTGGTGATGAATCGGGCAATATCGAGGCGGCTGCCCGCGAAGTGCGCTATGCCGCGGCGCGGAGGTATGTTCGTGAGCTCTGCGCCCAGACGGGGGCACCGCGAACGGCGGCTCGTATCTGCACTGCGCACACGTCTTCTGATCGGGCGGAAACGTTTTTGATGAACGCGATTAAGGGTTCGGGCCCCGCTGGCCTATCGAGCATTCCTCGCCGGAGGAACATCGTGGTGCGTCCCTTGCTCGACCTGACTCATGATGAGCTCGTTGGCTATCTGCAGGTGCATGGTCAGCCGTGGCGAGAGGACGAGAGCAACGAGGACGTGTCGTACTTGCGTAACTACGTGCGCCATCGAGTGATGCCGGTGGTGGCGCAGCGCAACGCGAGCGTCTGTAAGACGATTGGCGCCGCCTGCGAGATCCTAGGCGATGAGGACGCCTTTCTTTCCCAGCTTTCCGCACAGGCGTTTCGAAGCTGCCTGCGTAAGGAGGCGGCGGGTGCACTGGTCCTTGACGCCCGCCGACTGGCCGCGGCCGAGGTGGTGATTGCCCGGCGCATGGTGCGACTGGCAATTAAGCGTATCGACCCCGACGCTCGTCCGGAGATGCGGCATGTGGAGCGCGTGCTTGCCTGTGTCGCCGAAGGCTCGGGTTCGGTCACGTTGCCCGCGGGAATCGATGCACGCGTGGAGTTTGGCATGCTGTCATTCAAGGCCCCGGCGGCGCGCGAGGGGTTAGTTGCCGACTGGGTCACCATTCCCGGTCGATTGCCGCTGGGGGCGGGCCGCATCCTGGTGGCAGAGCCGATGGCTGTGGAGCCGGGGTGTGATATTGTGCGCCGTGCCCGCGAACTCGCGCGTGCCGGAGGGGTGACCGCTATGGTGGATGCCGCGATGCTGGGCTTTGCCGATCGCGATAGCGAACGGATGCTCGCCGGCTCGCGCGGGGAGATACCCGCCGAGGCGCGTTTGGCGCGTCTGTGGGTAGACGGTCCCGCGCCGGGGGATGTGATGTGTCCGTTGGGTATGAGTGGGCGAAGTAAGAAGGTATCCGATCTGCTCAACGAGGCTCGTATTCCTGTTTCTGAGCGCGCAGGCGTTCCCGTGGTGAGAACGGCTCCGGGAGGTGCCGTGGTATGGGTCGCAGGCGTTCGCACGGACGAGCGTTTTAAATGCACGGCCGCAACGCGCGTGGCGTATCTGCTTCGTGTGGTCGATGCGGAATAGCGTCCCACGCCAGCTATTCTGTGCGACGTTGACGGTATTCCCGCGCTGATGGCGTACGGGCTGGAAAATAAACCCCGTGCGCTGCTAGAATGTGAAGTTCGCGTCCATACGGCGGTGTGTGGGCGATAAGCACAAGAAAGGGTTGTCATGGCTTCTCAACATCCGGATATCGAGAAGGTTCTGTTTACGCAGGAGGATATCGACGGTATCGTTTCTCGCCTGGGCGAGGAGATTACGCGCGACTACGCGGGTAAGGATCTGGTGCTGATCGCGGTCCTGCGCGGCGCTGTTGTCTTTATGGGCGACCTGATGCGCAAGATCGAGCTGCCGACCAACATCGATTTCATGGCTGTTTCGAGCTATGGCGACGGTGTGAAGTCTTCGGGCATCGTGCGTATCATTAAGGACCTGGATATCGACATCCGTGGTCGCGACGTGCTGATCGTCGAGGACATTCTGGACTCGGGCCTGACCCTCAAGTACCTGATGAAGAACCTCGAGAGCCGCAAGCCTGCCTCGCTGGAGGTCGCTGCCTTCCTGTGGAAGGACGTTGAGAACCGTACCTCGGCCATCACGCCCAAGTATGTTGGAACCCATTGCCCCGATGCCTTTGTGGTGGGCTACGGCCTCGATTATGCCGAGCGCTATCGTAACCTTCCGTATCTGGGCATTTTGAAACCGGAGGTTTATTCGTAAGATGCCCGACGACCGTAACGATAACAATTCCCAGACTCCCCGGGAGCCTAAGATCCCGGGGATGCCCGGAGGCAAGAAGCCCACGCGTACGGGCTGGCTGTATTTTCTTTTGGCTTGCGCGCTTCTGGGCTATGCCTTCTTTAATATGGGCTCCGGCTTTGCCAGCTCCAGCAATACCGTTAAGCTCGCGACGAGCGAGATGGTCAGCGCCATCAAGCAGGATCGCGTCGAAGATTTGACCTATACGGTTCAAGACGGAAGCGTGGCGGGTCATTACTGGAAGACGAAAAAGGACAAGGGCGATACGAGCGAGCTCAAGAGCTTCTCCTCGACCTATGTCGGCTCCGATTCGCTTGCCGAGCTTATGGCAGAGCACCCCGACACCAAGTATATCGTCAACACCAACGACCCCGATTTTTGGGGCGACTTGGCAATGAGCGTGCTGCCGACGATTGCCCTGATCGCCATCATGTTCTACTTTATGCGTCAAATGATGGGCGCCAATAATAGGAACATGCAGTTTGGCAAGACTAATGCCAAGACCAACGAGGCTACGCGCCCCAAGGTCAAGTTCGAGGATGTTGCCGGCGTGGACGAGGCCGTCGAGGAGCTCGAGGAGATTCGCGACTTCCTGAGCGATCCGGACCGCTATCGCAAGCTGGGCGCCAAGATTCCGCGCGGCGTTTTGCTGGTTGGCCCTCCGGGTACCGGTAAGACGCTGTTGGCCAAGGCCGTTGCCGGCGAGGCGGGCGTGCCGTTCTTTAGCATCTCGGGCTCTGACTTTGTCGAGATGTTCGTGGGCGTCGGCGCCAGCCGCGTGCGCGACCTCTTTAAGGAGGCCAAGTCTCAGGCTCCGTCGATTATCTTTATTGACGAGATCGATGCCGTGGGACGTCAGCGCGGAGCCGGTCTGGGCGGCGGCCACGACGAGCGCGAGCAGACGCTCAACCAGCTGCTGGTCGAGATGGACGGTTTTGAAGAAAGCGAGTCGGTCATCCTGATCGCCGCAACCAACCGCCCCGATATTCTGGATCCGGCATTGCTGCGCCCCGGTCGTTTTGACCGCCAGGTCACGGTCGACCGTCCGGACGTAAAGGGCCGCGAGCAGATCTTGCGCGTGCATGCCGAGAATAAGCCGATGGACGAGGACGTTAAGTTTGAGAAACTCGCCCAGATGACCGTTGGCTTTACCGGTGCCGATCTGGCAAACCTGCTCAACGAGTCTGCGCTGCTGGCCGCTCGCCGTCATCGTTCTGTCATCTCGATGGACGAGGTCGAGGAGTCGATGGAGCGCGTGATTGCCGGACCGCAACGCAAGGGTCGTGTGATGACCGAAGCCGAGCGCACCACGATTGCCTACCATGAGAGCGGCCATGCCCTGGTGGGTCACATCTTGGAGCACTCCGATCCGGTCCACAAGATTTCGATTGTCAGCCGCGGCCAGGCTCTGGGCTACACGTTGCAGCTTCCGCAGGAGGATCACTTCCTCAAGACCAAGAACGAGATGCTCGACGAGCTTGCCGTGTTCTTGGGCGGCCGCGTTGCCGAGGAGCTCATGTGCGATGACATCACGTCGGGCGCGAGCAACGACCTGGAGCGCGCGACCAAGATGGCGCGCGAGATGGTTACGCGTCTGGGCATGAGCGAGGAGCTGGGCACGCAAGTGTTTGGCGAGGCACAGCATCAGGTGTTCCTTGGTCGCGATTACGCCGATCACCAGGATTACTCCGAGGAGACGGCGCGCCGCATCGACATCGAGGTCCAGCGCATTATGCGTGAGGCCCATCGTCGCGCGGTCGAGATTCTGGATGCCCGCCGCGATCAGCTCGATCTGATGGCCAAGGTGCTGCTTGAGCGCGAGACCGTCGAAGGCGACGCCGTGAATGCCCTGCTCGACAACGAGTGGGATGCCTACCTTGAGCGCGAGGGCGATATCCTGGCGGCCAAGGAGGAGCGCAATGCCAAGGCGGCCGGCATGCCGACCAAGAAGCGCGCGCCTCGCATGAGCGAGGAAGAGCTGGCGGCTGATGCCGCGGCATTTGCGCAGGCGGCCATGCAGGAGGATGCCGAAGCCGCATCCGATGATGCCGGCGATGACTATGCCGTCAACGCCGGTGCCGACGCCGACGACGACAAATAGTCTTTGTGGCGAAAGCCTCCGCGGGGAAACCTGCGGAGGCTTTTTTTAGCGATATGGGGCCATCTGTTGATTGGGGACAGACTTAAATGAGCGTTTGGGACTGCGGACGATTTCTTGGACCGTTACGCGGCCCTTCCCAGCGCGGCGCGGA
>CABSNH010000084.1 GCA_902478985.1 uncultured Collinsella sp. | reverse complement strand
ATACCGCATACCTCCACATCGATATCAATTCAGCAGTATCGATAGTAGAAATCGCGGCTCATATGCACGTGAGCGCATTGTCAAGTGTTTGTAAGGGCACGCTGACTATGCGGCGGGCAGCTCGATGGTGAATATCGTGTGTTCGGGCGTCGATTCACATGCAACGGTACCGCCGTGTGCCGCGATGATCTCCTTGGCAATAGCAAGGCCCAGACCGGCACCACCGCGATTGGTCGCACGCGCCGCATCCAGGCGATAGAACTTCTCAAAGATCACCTTGAGCTTTGCCTCAGGGATGGGATCGCCCTGATTGATAAAGCGCACGCGCACGCCACCGTCGTCCCGGCGTCTGGCCTCAATCGTGATAGTCGAGCCCTCATAGCTATAGGCGACGGCGTTTTTCATGATGTTGTTGAACACGCGAGCCATCTTGTCGCCATCCACGAGCACCGTCAGGTCCTCGCGAATATCAACTTGGGCTTCCTTATGTTGCTCGTTGAGGATGGGATAGAACTCGTCAGCCACCTGAGCCAGCAGCAACCCCAGATCAACATAGCCGCGCGTGAGCACGATATCGTGGAAGTCAAAGCGCGTGATATCGAAGAACTCTTCGATGAGTGCATCGAGCCGGTGCGCCTTGTCGAGAGCCACGCCCGTAAAGTGCGCACGTTGCTCAACCGGCAGCTCAGGAGCCTCTTGCAGCAGCGAAAGATAGCCCACCACACTGGCAAGCGGGGTGCGTAGGTCATGTGCCAAGTACGTGACCAGATCGTCCTTGCGATGCGACTCGTCACGCAGAGCTTGCTGCACCTTGCGCTCACGGTCACGCACGCGGTTAAGGGCGCCCTCGACCTCCAAGAAGTCGCCGTCGATGTTGTCCCAGGTGTCGGGGTGATCGATCAGGCGATCTTGAATACGAACAGCCAGCACACAATCGGCATGCTGCTCGCCCTGCTCGTAGCCCTGGTAGTACAGGGCGCGGCCGCACAAGAACAGCACGCACGCGGCAAGCGCCAGCACAAAGCCAAGCATGCTGAATACAAAGCCGGCATCGAACAGCACCGGCCCTTCGATGCCGCCGAGCGCCATGGCGCCAATCGCCAACGTCATGGCCCACGCGGCGCCGCCAATCACCATGCAGCGGCGCACGATCTCAAATCGATCGATCAGCAAAAAGCCAGCAAGCAGCACCGTCAAGATTCCGGCGATGTTGTCGATGCCAATCAGCAGCAGGCTCAGCAAAAAGAGCAGCACCGTTGCAAGCGCGCGGTTGTCGACGACCGACCTCACGTATTCAAAGAGTCGATCGGGCACCTCGAATGCCTGCCTATCGTCTTTTGTCATATCCACTTCCCCACCATCAAAGGCGTTATTCGATTATGTAGCCGACGCCCCAGACGTTTTTGATAAAGCGCGGCTTTTGTGCGTCGTCGCCAATCTTTTCGCGCAAGTGGCGAATGTGCACCATCACCGTATTGTTGGAGCCGGGCATAAAATCCTCGTTCCACACCGCACGGAACAGGTCCTCCACGGCCACCACGCTGCCGCGATGCTCGACCAGATACAGCAAGATTGAATACTCGGTGGGTGTGAGGCGTACCGGTGCACCGTCCACCGTCACGGAACGAGCGTCGCGGTTGATCTCCAAGCCGTCGAGCTGAATGGTCGGCGACTCGGCCGCCTGTGCACGGCTACCGTAGCTGGTGTAGCGGCGAAGCTGAGCGTGCACGCGCGCGACGAGCTCCAGCGGACGAAACGGCTTAACCACGTAATCGTCCGCGCCAAGCGAAAGGCCCTCGATCTTGTCTTGCTGGGCATCGCGCGCCGTCAGCATGATCACAGGATAGGTATGGCTGGAACGGATCGTACGCAGCAGCTCAAACCCATCGATATCGGGCAGCATGACATCCAGCAGCGCCAGATCGAACTCCTGCTCCAAGATTGCCTTGGCAGCATCGGCCCCGCTATAGGCAATCTGGACGTCAAAGCCTTCTTTTGTAAGGTAGATGCCCACTAGGTCGGCAATGGCCTTCTCGTCATCAACTACCAGTATGCGCTCGTTCATGCGTGCTCCTCTCGCACTCCATTATGCCCGAGGGGGCGCCCGTCACACACAACAAGCGTGGGTGATTAAGTCGGCCTTAAGCACCCTTGTGCCCGTTCGGGCGCGGATGTGGGCCACGCACGCACGCGATGATCGCCGACGCCGGCAAACGATATACTCTAGTTTCAGAAGAGACCATCCCGTCGAAAGCGAAATCCGTGAAGTCCCTCACCTCTTTTGCAAAGCGCTCAGCCCAGCTTGCCGCCGGCTTTGTCTGCGCTATCGCCCTTGCCGCTGGCGTGCCCACCGTCGCCGGCGCCCAAGTGCTCACGACCGACAATGTTTGCGGCAAAACCGCCGATGTGCGCGGTATCACGGCCGAAAACCTGCCCGATATCGATGCGACCAATGCCCTCGTCATGGGCAAAGACGGCACCGTCTACTATGGGCGCGGCGCCGATGAGCAGGTCAAAATCGCCTCGATCACCAAGGTCATGACCGCAATCCTAACCGTCGAGAATTGCAAGATGGACGAGAAGGTCACGGTGAGCAACGCCGCAGCCACCGTGGGTAATTCGACCGCCGGCTTGCTCGAAGGCGACGAGCTTACCGTGGAGCAGGCACTGCGCGGCCTGATGATTCCCTCGGGCAACGACGCCGCCATCGTGCTCGCCGAATATGTGGGCAAGAAGATCGACCCTAAGACCAAAGACGCCGAGGCCACCTTTGTGAAGGCCATGAACGAGCGCGCTAAGAAGCTCGGCTGCACCGGTACGCTTTTTGAAAACCCGCATGGTCTGGACTTTGATGAGTGGGCTGGCGATATGCACTCAACCGCACACGACGTAGCGCTGATGATGCAGGAGGCCATGAAAAACGACACGATCCGCGAGGTCGTAGCGAGCGAGGATTCCTGGATCGAGGTCACGGGCGCCGACGGCACCGACCATTCGCATTCCATGGACACGCATAACTATTTGCTGGGCCAAGATGGCAACATCGGTGGCAAGACCGGCACCACCGACGATGCAGGCTATTGCTTTACGAGTGCCTACAACCGCGATGGTGACGAGATCTACACCGTCGTTTTGAACTCCACCACCACCGACCAGCGCTTTACCGATACCGCAACCCTTGCCAATTGGTACTACGGTCACAAGGTGACGGTCGCGATCGCCAACACGCAGGAAAAGACCGCCAACGGTAACCCGCTTATGGCGCGCATTGGCCAAACCGACTGGACGGATAAGACGATCGACGCCACACTCGCCGATCCTACGGCGCAAGCGACCGTGTTTTCCCTTGCCGGCGAGGTGACCGAAAAGGTTAGCCACGACGATCTTTCGGGCACGGTGCATGTGGGCGACAAGGTGGGCAGCGTTACGCTCAAGCAGGACGGCACCAAGATCGCCGTCATGGACCTGGTTGCCGACGAGGAAGGCGCAGGACCGAATCCCATTGAGTGGCTCCTTGTGAAGCTCGACCGCCTGGGCCGCCGCATCGACAACCGCCCGCTCACAGCCGAGAACGAGACCGTAGCCAAGGCGCCCGAGATGTAAGATCGAAGAACAATACACTCGCTGAAAGGAGGCGTCCAACGGGGCGCCTCATTTTTTTGAGGGTTCGAATCCCCAGTTAACATTCTCCTAATTAAAAAAAGGGCCCCAAATGGGACCCTTCTTTCAATTCATACTGGCGGAGAGCTGGGGATGTCCGGGCATGCTGCGCATGCCCTCCGGCTTCAAAGCCTGGCGGCTTTTCGCCCACGGACTACAAACGCTTTCGCGTTTGCTTAACGCCCGTGCCCTCTCGGGTTCGAATCCCCAGCCTCCTTTCTCCGTACAAAAAAAGGGCCCCAAATGGGACCCTTCTTCAAATTCATACTGGCGGAGAGCTGGGGATTCGAACCCCAGATGCCCTTTTGGGGCATACTCGCTTAGCAGGCGAGCACCTTCGGCCTCTCGGTCAGCTCTCCGTAACAGCCGTTCTATAGTAACCAAACAGCCAAGGATGGGCAAGAGGAAATTTTCTAATTGCCTAGCATCCTTTCCTCCTTGGAAGCTTCGCCTACCCCAGCGAGCGGTTGAGGGAGCCGAGCTCGTCGTTGCCCATGGTGCGCCACATTTGGAAGATGCAACCGCATGCCAGGAAAAAGAACCCGTTGTCGACCAGTTGCACAGCGGCATCTGCCAGCTGATTCGTCACGGCGGACACTGGCGGCAGCTCGAGTCCAGCCTTGCGGATGGTCTCGACCGCTTCCTCGAACGCCGGAGGCTCGCTGACGCCCATCTCGTTCATAAGGCCCTGCATTTCTTCCAGCGCGCTGCTGCCCGACTCCTCGCCGCGCGGCACCAGACGGTAACAAGCCAGCGCCAGGTCGAGCTGATCGCAATTCCAATAGGCAAACGCCAAGCGATAGAACAGGTAGCCGATTGCAGAACGATCGCTTGCAATACGTAGGCCGTGGCGCGCCACCTCGATAATCTCGTCAAAGCGCTCCAGACGCGCAAGCACGTTGATGAGCGCAAAGTGCGATTGCATGGACGAGCGCGCCAGATCGTAAAGATGGCGCACCTCGGGCAGCGCTCGTTCAAAGTCCTCTTGCTCGGCGTAAAAACTGCAGATCTCGTGCTGGGCAAAGTACAGCGCATCGGGCGCACGAAGGATTCGCACAGAGCGGTCTTCTTCCAACACCGGTAGCACCATGCGCACCAGCTGGTTATCGCAAAACTGCGTTTGAACCGGACCTGTCGCCAAAAGCTCGGCGACGGCGCACTTAGCCTCCAACTCCTCGACAAGACGGGAAAAGCCTTCAAAGGCACCTGTACGGTCGACTTTTGCCTGCTCGCGCAATTCAACAACGCGGGCCACGTATGGGTCGTCGTCCTCTTCCATGACCTCCAACTCGTCAGCCGTATCGGCAAGCAGCAGATCGCGCAGCGCCGGCGGCAGTGTGCGATGGTCATCACGCGGACGAGCATGAACCTCCGCAGGCTCAATCGTCTCCGGAGCGGTTGACTCATACGCCTCAAGCACACGCTTGCACGGCATATCGTCCATGTCCATGCTCTCAAGATCCTTGGCAACAGGCACGCAATCGGCCAGATAGGCCGCGCGCCCAAAGAAATACGTTGCGACAACGCGCTCGCCCTGCTCACTGTCGGGAGCAGCAATCTGCACATAGCAGCGCGTGATGCAGGTGCCCGCGGCAAAACACGCTGCCGCAAGCGTAAGTGCCACGCGCGCATCGTGCTCCGCGGCCCAGATCGCGCGCATGTCCTCGTCCAGCTCGCGCCAGGCGTCATCCTGAGCGTCGTATTCACGTTGTGGCATGGCATCCACGACAGACCGCCCAAACCGAACGAGCATAATCCCCTCGGCAACGTTTGCCCGATAGGTATAGTCGAGCCGTGTGACCACGTTAAGCGCCTCGACAATACGCGCGAAGCGGGTACGCACATCCCACTCACCGCCCGACTGGCAAGCCACCGTACCCGGTTTGCCCCACGGGTTATCGCTCGAGGCCGTATCGAGCAGTCGGGGAACATCGTTGGTCGTCTTGGCGATATGCCATGCATCAAAGAGCGCGCAGCCCTCAAGGCTCGGCGAGGATGCCGCAGGGGCCAATCCGGCCCCGATGCGCTCGAGGATGCCAGAGAGGCGGTTGAGACGGCACTCGATGGCAAGCAGCATGTCAATCTCGTCCTGGTCCAGCAGGCTACGATCAAAATTGAGATAGAAAAGCTTTGACCGATCGATGCGCGCCAGGCTCATTTCGGACTTGGCGGCAATGGTGCGCAGACGGGGCAAGTCGACCTCGCTCATAAGGGCGGCGGCATAACGCTCGATACCGCTCGGATTCTCGGCATGGTCAACGCGGTAAAGCAGCGTCTCGATAGCATCGGGGAGCGGTGCCGTGTTAAAGCCCAAAAACACCTCGACCGGCTCGGGCAACTTTACGAGCTTGATCTTGTCGACAACATTTTGCATGTCCGCATCGAGACCGTCGACGCCCGCCGTGTTCGCAATAGCGCTTTCGGAGTTGGCAAATATCACGTAGCGCAGGAACATCGATGCCATGAACTCGCCGTAAGGAAGGGAGCGGGCCGAATTCCATGTCTCGTGATCGGACTGCTCGCGCATGGGGCCTTCGGGAGAGCCGACGGTTCGCGCGCATGCGCGCATTGCACCGCTGGCTTCCCTTACCATAATCTCACCAATACTGGAATCCGACTCGTCAAGGACCAGTTCCATGTCGGGATCGTTGGACAGCCGAGCCTCGCTAACGGGGCGGTCCACCTTGTACACCTCACCCGAAACGCTTACGTAGCCCAAAAGCGACACATGACTTTTGCCAACGAACTCGACGACATAACAAGATTCATGCTGATCCTCGCCAAAGAGTTTCCAGACCACGCCATATGAGCGTCCCGCAGGCTGCTCGGGCATCGCCGGAAAGCGCTTCTTGGGATCGAGAAACCTGAGCTTGTATGTCGGACGCTCTGCCACGAAATATCACCCTGATCGGTCGTCTAGAGAAGGAGCGGTCGCGGATGGGCCGCGACACCTACTCGAAATCTTACACGAGTCGACAGGAAATAGTCCGCTTTACGCCCGCGCCTCGACCGAGGTTCGAATCCATGCAGTGCTTACGTAAAAGAAAAGCCCCCGTTGCCGGGAGCTTTAATCTCAAATGGTGCGGCGTATAGGATTC
>CABSNH010000083.1 GCA_902478985.1 uncultured Collinsella sp. | reverse complement strand
TTTATTACACCAAGAAGGGTGAGGACGAGAACATCGCCTACAAGACGACCGGTGTGCCGAATGACGCGGGCTTTACCGATCGTGTGCTTGAATCCGGTGCGTCCCTGGAGTCGGTCGTTCCCGATAAAAACTCGGGTCTGATGACCTACTACCTGCTTACGCTTATTCTTCCCATGGCCATCTTCTTCCTGATCGGTTGGTGGCTCAACCGCCGTATGAAGAAGGCTATGGGCGATGACGGCCCGTCTATGAACTTTGGCGGCGGCTTTGGCGGCGGCGGACTGGGCAAGTCCGGCGCTCGCGTGATTGCCTCCAAGGATGTTGGCGTGACCTTTAAGGACGTCGCCGGCCAGGAAGAGGCCAAGGAGTCCCTCAAGGAGGTCGTCGACTTTCTGGAGAATCCGCAGCGCTACGAGGAGATCGGCGCCAAGCTTCCGCGCGGTGCTCTCCTTGTCGGTCCTCCGGGTACTGGTAAGACCCTGCTTGCCAAGGCTGTTGCCGGCGAGGCGGGCGTGCCGTTCTTTAGCATTTCGGGTTCTGAGTTCGTCGAGATGTTCGTCGGCCGCGGTGCCGCCAAGGTTCGTGACCTGTTTAAGCAGGCCAAGGAAAAGGCCCCGTGTATCGTCTTTATCGATGAGATCGATACCATCGGCAAGAAGCGCGATGGCGGCGGCTTTAGTGGCAACGACGAGCGCGAGCAGACGCTCAACCAGCTGCTGACCGAGATGGACGGCTTCGATAACCACAAGGGCATCGTCGTCCTCGCTGCGACCAACCGTCCCGACAGCCTCGATCCCGCCCTGCTGCGCCCCGGTCGTTTTGACCGCCGCATTCCCGTTGAGCTGCCCGACCTGACTGGCCGCAAGAACATCCTCGAGCTGCATGCCAAGAGCGTGAAGACGCAGCCGCCGATCGACCTGACCGCTATTGCCCGCGCCACGCCCGGTGCCTCGGGCGCCGACCTTGCCAATATCATCAACGAGGGTGCCCTGCGCGCTGTTCGCGAAGGCCGCAAGCGCGCGACCCAGGACGACTTCGAGGAGTCGGTGGAGGTCGTCATTGCCGGCCAGCAGCGTAAGTCCACGGTGCTTTCCGACCACGAGAAGCAGGTCGTTTCCTACCACGAGATCGGTCATGCCATCGTCGCTGCCCGCCAAAAGGGTTCCGCGCCGGTTACCAAGATCACCATCGTGCCGCGCACGAGCGGCGCTCTGGGCTACACCATGCAGGTCGAGGAGGACGAGCGCTTCCTGACCACGCGCCAGGAGGTCCTGGACAAGCTCGCCGTCTACTGCGGTGGCCGCGCGGCCGAGGAGCTCATCTTTGGCGAGATGACGACCGGCGCAGCCAACGATATCGAGCAAGCAACCAAGCTCGCCCGCAACATGGTGACGCGCTTTGGCATGTCCGATGAGTTTGGCATGATGGCGCTCGGTACCGTCCAGAATGCGTATCTCAACCAGGACACGTCGCTCACCTGCGCTCCCGGTACGGCCGAGCGCGTGGACGCAATTGTCGCCAAGTTGATCGAGGATGCGCACGATCGCGCCCTGCAGATCCTGAAGGAGAACAAGTTTAAGCTTCACGAGCTGGCTCGTTATCTGTACAAGAAGGAGACGATCACGGGCGAGGAGTTCATGAATCTCCTCACGCGTGAGAATCCGCTGATGCCAAAGCAACAGTAAGGCTCGTTGCGCAGTGCCAATCGCCCCATTTGAGTTTCTATCTCAAATGGGGCGTTTTGTATGGGAGGGATATGTATGAAGATCGTGGTGAGCGCCTGCTTGTTGGGAGAGAGCTGCAAGTACAACGGACTCGATAATTACCGTCGCGACCTGGTCGAGGCCTGCGAGCGTACGGGGACCGAGGTCCTCTTGGTGTGTCCCGAGGTCTTTGGCGGGCTGTCCACGCCGCGCAAGCCGTCCGAGATTGTGAACGGCGAGGTCCGTACCTGCGAGGGCGTCTCGGTCGATCGAGAGTTTCGCCTGGGTGCCCAACGTGCGCTCGATATGTGCGAGCAAGCGGGCGGGCCGGAAGAGATCGCTGCGTGCGTCTTGCAGGACCGCAGTCCCTCGTGCGGCGCGGGTCGCATCTACGACGGCACCTTTAGCGGTACGCTCACCGCGGGCAACGGTGTTTTTGCCGATCTGTTGCTGCGTCACGGCTACCGCGTCATTCCGGCAAGCGAGTTCGACCCCAACATGCTGGAGCAATAAAAAACCACCATAAGGTTGCTGCTCCCTTGTGGTGGTTTTGGGCTAGGCCTAGAGCGTGTGGCCGTAGGCGTTGGCGGTCTTGATGGCGGCGGCGAACTTCTCGTCGGTGAAGGGCTCCGGGTTGCCCTGCTTCCACTCGTTGGTGGCGTGCGCATAATCACACAGCGCCGGGATGTCGGCCTCGGAAAGCCCGACCTGCTCAAGCGTCACGGGCAGTCCCATCTGCTTGTTAAAGGCGGCGTAGCGCTCAAGGTTTTCGGTATCGCCCGTATAGGCAAACAGCGCGAGCACGCCCAGGCTTACGACCTCGCCGTGCAGGTAGGTGCCCTCACGCGGAATGCTGCAGGTGGCGTTGTAGAACGCGTGCGCCACACTTGAGTTGTAGTAGTAATCGTTCTGGTTGGTCAGGTTCGAGACATAGCCCGTGTTGACCACGATATCGAGCGCGATCTGCTTGACGGCCTCGCTCGACAGGTTCTGGCGCACGTCCTCAAGACCCTGGACGCCATAGGTAAATAGCGGCTCGGAGCAGGTGTGGGCGAGTGCCAGGCCAAGCCCGGCGGTGTGCTCCAGGTTGCCGGCGCTTGTGGCGTACTCGACCTCGGGCTGCTTGGACAGGGCATCGCCCACGCCGGCCCAGAAGTACTCCGCCGGAGCCTCGGCGATGATCTTGGGGTTGATGAAGATGTGCGCGGGGCGGTTGGGGTACGAATAGCCCTCGAGCGAGCCGTCGTCATTGTAGACAACGGCAATGGCGGTCGCGGCGGAGCAGTTGGAACAGATCGTCGGGACCGTGAAGACGATCTTCTTGAGCTCGATGGCCGCCGTCTTCACGGTATCGAGCGCCTTGCCGCCGCCACAGGCAATGAGCACGTCGGCTTCCTGGCAGGCAGGGGAGTTCACGACCTTGGCGATATTGGCACGCGTACTGTTGGTACCGTAGACGCGCGTCTCCAGAATCTCGACGTCGGTACCTGCCAGCGCAGCTTCGATACCGGGAAGTGCTGCGGCCAGTGCCCGCTTGCCACCGATGATCGCGACCTTTGTCGCGCCGTACTCCGCCAGTGCGGCGGGCAGCTCGTCAAAGCAATCCTCGCCAACGGTGTAGTCGCTCATTCCAATCGTGCGCATAGCAACCTTCTTTCGTTCGATAGAGTGCTTTCAGGTATTTTGCTCCTAGAGCAGGGCTGTAATAGCGAGAAATTTCGAACGTATAAAACCAGTGTTGAGGGTTTTTCGCCGGCGCGGAACGTGCTAGCATACACCGCATAAGCGTTGATGGGGACGAGTAGTCGGCCGTCCGCATGCTACAGAGAGCGGGGAGCGCTGAGAGCCCGTGCATGCGACCGATGAAAATCACCCCGGAGCTGCGGTCCCAACGGACGAGCCGCATAGGCACGTCTTAGTAGACATCGCCGAGATGGTCGTCGATACAGGCCAGCCGAGTAACGGATGCGAGCGCGCGAATACGCGGGCGAGGGCATCTAAGCTGGGTGGTTAAGCGAAGAGCTTTTGCGGGCGCACAGCCCGTTTTGTGGCGCTTCGTCCCAGCTTGCAGGGACGGGCGCTTTTTTGGTGCCCAGAGGGCGTGCGCGCCCACGACATGAAAGGGGTACCGTGGCAAACGAGTACAAGCAGACGATGAATCTGCCCAAGACCGGTTTTCCCATGCGTGCCGGTCTTTCCAAGTCCGAGCCCAAGCGACTCAAGGACTGGCAGGACAACAAGGTCTACGAGCAGGTTCTGAAGAAGAACGAGGGTCACAAGAAGTTCGTGCTGCACGACGGCCCTCCGTACGCCAACGGTCCGATCCACATCGGCCACGCCATGAACAAGATCTCCAAGGACATGATCAACCGTTACTGGATGATGCAGGGCTATGAGGTTCCCTATGTTCCCGGTTGGGACTGCCACGGCCAGCCGATCGAGCATAAGGTCGAGGAGAAGCTCGGCACCGAGAAGTTCAACCAGACCTCCACGGCTAAGATCCGCGAGCTTTGCAATAAGTTCGCTGTCGAGAACATCGAGCTTCAGAAGGCCGGTTTCCGTCGTCTGGGCGTGCTCGGCGACTGGGACAACCCCTATCTGACGCTCTATCACCAGCATGATGCCGCCGACATCGAGGTCTTCAAGGCCATGTTCGATAAGGGCATGATCTATCGCGGCCACAAGCCGGTTCACTGGTGCAAGCACTGCCACACCGCGCTGGCCGAGGCCGAGATCGAGTACTCCGACGAGACGAGCCCCTCCATTTTCGTGCGCTTTGAGATGACCTCCAAGCCCGCCGGTCTCGAGAACTTCGACGGCCCGGTCGATTTTATCATCTGGACGACCACGCCGTGGACCATCCCCTCTGACCAGGCCGTTTCCCTTAAGCCCGGCGCCGCCTATGTCGCCGTTGAGCACGATGGCCGTGCCGAGGTCATGCTCGAGGACCTGGCTCCCAAGTGCTGCGAGGAGTTTGGCTGGGAGTACACCCCGGTTATGATCGACGGCAAGCCCTATGTGGTTCCCGCCGAGACCTTCCACCACATCCACTACAAGCAGCCGATCTTTGACGGTGTTGAGGGCGTGGCACTGCTGGCCGATTACGTCGGTGTCGACGACGGTACCGGTATCGTCCACAACTCGCCCGGCCACGGCGTCGACGACTACTTTGCCTGCCTCAAGGAGGGCATCACCGACATCTGCATGCCGGTCGATGACGACGGCAAGTTCTACACCGGCGAGGAGTTTGGCACCGGTGGTCCCTTCAGCGGTATGGATACCGATGAGGCCAACCCGCATATCATCGAGTTCCTGCGCGAGCGCGGCACCCTGGTCCTCGAGAAGAAGATCACGCACAGCTATCCGCACTGCTGGCGCTGCAAGCACCCGGTGCTCTTCCGTGCTACTGACCAGTGGTTTGTCTCGATGGACAAGACCGGTTTGCGCGAGCAGGCTGGCAAAGAGGTCCGCGAGAACGTCAAGTGGTATCCGGCCCACGCGGCCAACCGCATCGGTGCCATGGTCGAGCAGCGTCCCGACTGGTGCATCAGCCGTCAGCGCAACTGGGGCGTGCCTATCCCCAGCTACACCTGCGCCGACTGCGGCGAGAAGGTCATGAACGATGCCACGCTCGACGCCGTCATCAAGCTCTTCCATGAGAAGGGCTCCGACGCCTGGTTCACCGACGCTCCCGAGAGCTACCTGGGCGAGGCCTGCGTCTGCCCCAAGTGCGGCGGCCATCACCTCAAGGCCGATAAGGACATCCTCGACGTGTGGTGGGACTCCGGCGTGTCTTGGAAGGCCGTATGCGAGTATCGCCCCGAGCTTGAGTACCCGGCTGACGTGTATCTCGAGGGCTCCGACCAGCACCGCGGTTGGTTCCAGAGCTCGCTGCTCACCTCGGTGGGTGCCAACGGCCATGCTCCGTACAAGGCGGTCGTCTCGCAGGGCTTCACGCTCGATGGCCAGGGCCGCAAGATGTCCAAGTCGCTCGGCAACGTCATCGACCCCAACAAGGTCTGCGACGAGATGGGCGCTGACATCATCCGTCTCTGGGTTGCCTCCGTCGACACCAGCTCCGACGTCTCCATCGACCATGAGATTCTCGCTCGTACGTCCGATGCCTATCGTCGTTTCCGCAACACGCTGCGCTTCTTGCTCTCCGAGCTCGAGGGTCAGTTTGAGCCCGAGACCGACGGCGTCGCCTTTGCCGACCTGCTGCCGCTCGACAAGCTCATGGTTGCCCGTCTGACCCAGGTCCAGGCCGAGGTCGACGATGCCTACGCCAGCTACGAGTTCCCGCGCGCCTACCGTGCGCTTTACGACTTTGTGGTTACCGAGCTCTCCAACGTGTATCTCGACGCCCTGAAGGACCGTCTGTACTGCGAGAAGCCCGGCTCTCTCGAGCGCCGCAGCGCCCAAACCGTGCTGGCCGAGCTCTTCTCGATGCTCATGCGCGACCTGCAGCCGATCCTGTCCTACACGGTCGACGAGGCCATGGCCTATGCGCCCGCCGGCTGCGTCGATCACCAGAAGTACGCCGCGCTGCTCGATTGGTACAAGTCGCCCATCACGGTCGACGAGGCCAATGAGTTTGAGGGCGTGCTCGAGGCTTCGCTCGAGCTCCGTAGCGCCGTGACCAAGGCCCTTGAGGATGCCCGTTCTGCCGGCACCTTCACTAAGAGCCAGCAGGTCCGCGTCAAGGCGGTCGTTCCCGCCGAGATGTACGCGCTGCTGACCGGTGACAAAGCCGTCGACCTGGCCGAGTTCTACATCGTCTCCGATGTTGAGCTGACCAAGGGCGACGAGCTTTCCGTTGCTATTGAGGCTGCCGAGGGCGAGTGCTGCGACCGTTGCTGGAACTATCGCACCACCGTCGGCGAGTACAACGGCCACGCGCATATCTGCAAGCGCTGCGCCGACGCTTTGTAGGTTACGGCGTTCGTAGAACGCCGTAACCTACCGACGCTGCGCGGGCCGCATTTGGACAATCTGACGTTCAATTTCAAGGGCGCGACCGAAAGGTCAGCGCCTGTCTCTTATACACATCTGACGCTGCCGACGAACTCTAGGGTGTAGA
>CABSNH010000082.1 GCA_902478985.1 uncultured Collinsella sp. | reverse complement strand
CCGTCTCGCGCGCACGCCATGTTGTCAATGGGTTACAGTATGAACGGCGGCTATGTCTCCGCCAACGCACGAGAGAGTCGTCAACAAGGAGGATGCACGACGATGCAGCGTGCCAAACAGATATCGGAGTCTATTGAGCTGGGCATCATCTTGGCGCTCGCCGGTGGCTTTATGGATGTGTATTCGTACATTGGGCGCGACCATGTTTTCGCCAACGCGCAGACGGGCAATATCTTGCTGGTGGGCGTGAGCATCTCAGAGGGCAATTGGGCGCTGGCGGGGCGTTACTTCTTCCCCGTGGTGTCGTTTGCCGTGGGTATTATGCTTGCCGACCTGGTTCACGAGCGGTTTGGCAGCGTGATTCACTGGCGCCAAGTGACGGTGTTCTTTGAAGCCATCATCTTGCTGGGCGTGAGCTTTATCCCCGGTGGCGGTTACAACCTGCTCGCCAACTGCCTCACCTCGTTTGCCTGCGGCATGCAGGTCGAGAGCTTCCGCAAGATACATGGACACGGCATCGCCACGACCATGTGCATCGGTAACCTGCGCAATGCGCTGCAAAACGTGGACGACTACATCATCACCCACAAGCGCGGCTTTTTGGAAAACGGCGTGCTGTACTTTGGCGTGATCTTTACCTTTGTGTTTGGCGCCGTGCTGGGCAACTGGTGTATTGAGCGCATGGGGTTGCACTCCATTGCGGTGGCGAGTGTGCTGCTGTTTATCGCGTTTGCCATCATGTTTATCGACCGCGAGCGTGACTTGCGCTCTCGCTGGAAACGCGCCTGCGAAGATTGGAAAGACGCCTGCCAAAAATAGCGGCAGGATGTGACAGGGGGACAGTCCCTTTGTCAGATAGATCGATAATGGGGAGGGGACGGCCATCTCGGCCGCCCCTTTTTGTTTAGTGGTCTGGTGGTGACGATACCAGTTGTTGAAACGCTTTAACACTTTTGATGTTCTCGCGTGTTTTTTGTTTCAAAAGCGTTAGGATGGGACTTATAGCGCGGGACGTAATGGATGCCCCACACACGATGGGAGGCTATCAATGGCTAATCGTTTCGTTCTCAACACCATCTCTTATCATGGTTCCGGCGCCATCAAGGAGATCCCCGGCGAGCTCCAGCGTCGCGGCTACAAGAAGATCTTCGTCTGCTCCGACCCCGATCTGGTTAAGTTTGGCGTTACCGCTAAGGTGACCGACGAACTCGACGCCGCCGGCATCGCTTGGAGCCTCTACTCCGAGATCAAGCCCAACCCCACTATCCAGAACGTCAAGGACGGCGTCGAGGCCTTCAAGGCCGCCGAGGCTGACGCTATCGTGACCATTGGTGGTGGCTCCTCCATGGACACCGCCAAGGCTATCGGCATCATCATCAACAACCCCGAGTTCGCCGATGTCCGCAGCCTCGAGGGCGTTGCTCCCACTAAGAACCATGCCGTGTTCACCATCGCCGTGCCGACGACCGCCGGTACCGCCGCCGAGGTGACCATCAACTACGTCATCACTGACCCCGAGAAGGTCCGCAAGTTCGTGTGCGTTGACACCAACGACGCCCCCGAGGTCGCCGTCGTCGATCCCGACATGATGGCTTCCATGCCCGCCGGCCTGACCGCCTCCACCGGCATGGACGCTCTGACCCACGCCATCGAGGGCTACACCACCAAGGGCGCTTGGGAGCTCTCCGACATGTTCCACTTTGAGGCTATTAAGCTGATTAGCGAGAACCTGCGCGACTCTGTCGCCGAGGCCAAGTCCGGTCAGCCCGGCTCCGGCCGCGAGGGTATGGCTCTTGGCCAGTATGTCGCCGGCATGGGCTTCTCCAACGTTGGCCTGGGCATCGACCACGCCATGGCTCACACCCTGTCCGCTCACTACGACACCCCGCACGGCGTTGCTTGCGCCATGCTGCTGCCGATCGCCATGGAGTTCAACAAGCCGGTTTGCGCCGAGCGCCTGGCCAAGGTTGCCGTCGCCATGGGCGTTGACACCACGGGCATGAGCACCGACGAGGCTGCCGACGCCGCTATCGCCGCCGTTAAGCAGCTTTCCGCCGACGTGAACATCCCGCACGTCTGCGAGGCCATGAAGGCTGACGAGATCGAGGTCCTGGCCAAGGACGCCATGGCCGACGCCTGCTTCCCGGGTAACCCGCGTGAGGCAACGCTCGACGACGTCATCGAGCTCTTCAAGAAGATCTGCCCGGCTGCTTAACCTGGTTCGGCGGGCCCCGCCCGTTAGCCCCAGAATCGTCCTCGGACATGTCGGAGGCCCCGCTGCGCACTACGTGCGGCGGGGCCTCCTTCTGTCCTGCGGAAAGATTCTGGGGCTAACGGGCGGGGCCCGCCGGCTCGTTGTCGTGGCGGGCGCAGTTCTGGGGAGCTCGATGGATCATCTCGCTAGGTAAAAAAGATGGCTCGCGGTGGTATTGTTGCTGTGGGTTTAATTCGATATGAAAGGGTGACTTTGGTGTCCAAGATGGATTCTACGCTCTCCTATATTACTGACCAGTTGAAGACGCTTACCTCGATTGCCTCGCCTACGGGCTATACCCGTGCGGCGACTGATTATCTAATGGAAACGTTGCGCGATATGGGCTTTGGCCCCGAGCGTTCCAATAAGGGCAACGTGCTGGTTGAGCTTGGCGGCGAGGGTGAGCCGCTTGTGTTGGCGAGCCATGTCGATACCCTGGGCGCCATGGTGCGCTCCATTAAGGACAATGGTCGCCTGCGTCCCACGACGCTTGGTGGGCATCAGTGGTCTACGGCCGATGGCGAGAACTGCACCGTCTACACGCGTGACGGCAATGTGTACACGGGCGTGGTCCTCAATACCGAGCCTTCGGCGCATGTGGCCGATGAGCCGGTCAAGACCATCGAGAAGAACATGGAAATCCTGCTCGACGAGAATGTCGACAGCAAGGACGATGTGCTCGAGCTGGGTATTCAGACTGGCGACATCATCGCTATGGATCCGCGTACCACGGTGACGGAGAGTGGCTACATCAAGAGCCGTTTCCTTGACGACAAGCTGTCGGCGTCCATTTTGCTGGGCTTGGCCCGCGCCGTTGCTGACGGCGAGGTGACGCTTTCGCGCAAGGTGTCGCTGCTCTTTACCGTGTACGAGGAGGTCGGCCACGGCGGTGCCTTCGTGCCGGCCGACACGCGCGAGATGATCAGCGTTGACATGGGCTGCGTGGGCGACGACCTGGGCTGCACCGAGCGCATGGTGTCGATCTGCGCCAAGGATTCGGGTGGCCCCTACAACTACGATCTGGTGACCACGCTGTCCAATATCGCGCGCGAGCTCGAGCTTGATTACGCCATCGACGTGTACCCGCATTACGGTTCCGACGTCGAGGCCGCGCTTTCGGCCGGTTACGACATTCGCCATGGCCTGATCGGCCCCGGCGTGTACGCGAGCCACAACTACGAGCGCAGCCACATCGACGGCGTGCGCAACACCTACGAGCTCGTCCGCGCCTACGTGCAGCGCTAGGGGAGCAACTTGCGACTCAGTTGACCAATCGCTAAGGCCCGATTTCTCGGGCCTTTTTCGCTTTAGGACGTTTAGTATTATGATGTATGTAATCTATTAACTAAAGCGTAAATTACTTAACGAGGTAATACGGCATATGGATACATCTGAGTACTTAACTATGGGTGATGCCGCCCGCCTGTTGGGCGTTACGAAAGCCCGCATATCGCAACTTTCCGCATCGGGGACGCTTGTGTGCGATATTGTGGGCGGCCGGAAGATGGTCGAGTACAATTCTGCGATCGCCTATCAAAAGGTCCGCAAACGAGGACGCCGTCCTGCAGCCGATGTGGGGCGCAAGTTTACGCTGATGTCGGCCGACCATGAGGTCGCGCATGTCTCATTTGATACGATGCGCGAGTTTCCCTTCGAAATCGCGGAGGTCCTCGATGCGCAACGAATGCCGTTTGGCACGTGCTCGAGCTCTTCTCCAACGGTGAATAAGCGGGAGCTCAACGCGTGGTGGGGGCATCGATTGGTGCCCGATGTTCGCCCTGGGCTTATCTCGCGCTACCGCGAGCTGGGGATTGTCAACGGCGCTGAGGTGCCGGTTCAGTGCCTGGGTCTCTCGCTTTCGGATTGCTATTGGCTGCGACCGGCAGAATGCGATGAGCTCGAATGGCGAAACCTCAATTACTTCGAGAATGAATTTGAGCGGTCGACGCCCGAGGGGCGTTCGGGTTGGCTGGAGGGCATCGGTCTTAAAAATCCCGACAACACATCCGAGGGCGAGCTTCCTAAATCGTGGATGATTCGCAACGGCGCTCGCGTTCTGGTCAAGGGATGCGGCGTGGACGACCAACGGCCCTTTAACGAGGCGGTTGCAACGGCTCTGCATCGCCGCTTGCTTTCCAAGGGGGAGTTTGTTCCTTACGCGGTTGAGCGCATGTTCAATGGCCCCGTGTGCCTGTGCGAGGATTTTCTTGACGGCCGCGAGGAATATGTTCCGGCTGTTTACGTTAAGAACGCCCTTGGAGGCCAGCGAGGAAGCTCGACGTACGACCGGTACTGCCGATTCCTTGGTAAGCATGGAGCAGACGAGACTGCTGTGAGAAGGTCTATGTCGCAGATGGTCGTTTGCGATGCCCTTTTGGCCAACAGCGATCGCCATTGGCGAAACTTCGGCATCATCCGCAATGTCGACACCCTGGAGATAAAACCTGCTCCGCTGTTCGATAGCGGCAACTGCCTGTGGTACAGCGTACCGACTGCCGTGCTCGCAGCTGGGGAGTTCGGGTTTGCTGCTAAGCCGTTTGGGCCCGACCCTTCCGTCCAGCTGGCGCTTGCGGACTCGCTCGATTGGTTCGACTCATCGCGGCTCAACGGATTTGTTGATGAGGCGATTGAGATTCTTTCGCAGAGCAAGTGGGCCACGGCGGAGGGTCGGCTCGAGTCCATTCGCCGCGGCCTCGAGCGTCGCGTAATCGAGGTTAGTGCCGCTGTTGAGGTACTTCGACACGTGCGGCGATAAACCCGTGGCTACTTAAGTGCGCCGGTCACGGTACCGCCGCCGAGGACGATGTCGCCGCGGTAGATTACAACGGCTTGGCCGGGGGCGATGGCTCGTTGTGGCTCGTCAAAGGTCAGCAGCATTTGTCCGTTGGCGTCACGCGTAAGGGTTGCTGCCTGGTCCTTTTGACGGTAGCGGTACTTGGCGCCCACGCGAATGCCGCCGGACGTGAGCTCTGCCTCCATGTGGTCGGCAGGGGCACTCCAGATCCAGTCATTGGCCGTGAGCGCTGTGGCCGTCAGGTCCTCGGCCTCGCCCAGATGCACAATGTTGTTGGCGGCATCGACGCCCGTTACGTACACGGGATGCGCCATCGCGACGCCCAGGCCCTTGCGCTGGCCGATGGTGTAGCGCAGCGCGCCGTTGTGGCGCCCGACCACGCTGCCGTCGCGCCACACAATGTCGCCCGGTGCAGTGGGATGTCCGCAGCGGCGCTCGATATAGCCCGCGTAGTCACCGTCTGGAATAAAGCAGATGTCCTCGCTTTCGGCCTTCTGGGCGTTGGTAAAGCCCTGCTCGGCGGCTATGCGGCGCACGTCGCGCTCTTTGTCCAGTCCGGCCAGCGGAAAGATCGTGCGTGCCAGGCGCTCTTGTGTGAGCGAATACAAAAAGTAGCTTTGGTCCTTTTTGGGATCTTCGCCGCGGTGCAGCTGCCAGGTTCCGTCGGACGCCTGGCTCGTTTTGGCGTAATGACCCGTGGCGATGTAGTCGCAGCCCATATCGAGTGCCGCATCGAGCAGCGCGCCAAACTTAATATGGCGGTTGCAGATGATGCACGGGTTGGGCGTCAGTCCCTCCTGATAGGCAGTCACGAAGCGCTCGATAACGTTGCGGTCGAAGGTCTGCTGCAGGTCGAGCACGTGGTGGGGTATCCCCAGGCGCTCGGCGACGGCCTTTGCATCGGCGATGTCGCGGTCGACTTTGCTCATGCCCGTGACGGGATCGGGCGCGGGACAGGTGAGGCGCATGGTGGCACCGACGCATTCGTAGCCCTGGCGCTTGAGCAGGTAGGCAGTCACGCTGGAATCGACGCCGCCACTCATGGCGACGAGCACGCGCTTGTTGTGCATGGGGAGGTTCTCCTTGGTGGCATGTGGCCAAAAAAGAAAAGCGGCGCGGGAGGCTGGTTCCGCGCCGCAGACATTGTAGCAAGTTCGGACGACTCGTGGAGCGCCCTGATGGGATGGGCTTAGACTGCCGGGAGAGAGAGGAGACCGATTCGTCCTGGGCTCAACCTATGGGCGAGGCCCTAGTCCTGGAAGAGTGCCGTGGACAGGTAGCGCTCACCGGTGTCGGCAAGCAGAGCCACGATGGTCTTGCCCTCGTTCTCGGGGCGCTTGGCCAGCTGCAGTGCGGCCCACACGGCGGCGCCGGACGAAATGCCCACGAGCACGCCCTCCTTGTGGCCCACGGCGCGGCCGGTGGCAAAGGCGTCGTCGTTCTCGACGGGGATGATCTCGTCATAGACCTGGGTGTCGAGGACGTCGGGCACAAAGCCGGCGCCGATACCCTGGATCTTGTGCGGGCCGGCCTGGCCCTTGGAGAGCACTGGGGAAGTGGCGGGCTCGACGGCGACAACCTGAATCTCGGGGTTCTGCTCCTTGAGGAACTCGCCCACGCCGGTCACGGTGCCGCCGGTGCCAACGCCGGCGACGAAGATGTCGACCTTGCCGTCGGTGTCATCCCAGATCTCGGGGCCGGTCGTGGCCTTGTGGATGGCGGGGTTGGCGGGGTTTACAAACTGGCCGGGGATAATGC